>CAXSER010000029.1:0-15097 GCA_964236315.1 uncultured Acetobacteraceae bacterium
CCGGCGCCGCCGTGCCGACGCAGCCGGCCAGCGCGGCGCACGCCGCAACCAGGCGCAGCGGCCGCACGACGCGCCACCTTGCGGCGGAGGGGACGGAAGGATCCATGCGACCCAAGGATACAGGCAGGCGGACCGGCCCGGAAGGGCTGCCGGGATGCGCCGGGCTCGGCTAGGACGGGCGCCGCGCCCGCAGCCGGGCCCTCGTGGAGAACCCCGATACCGCAGCCCGCCGCAACCTCCGCTCCGGCCATGCTCCCCGGCCCGCGGGACCGCGCCACCCTGCGCGTGCTGCTCGCCAGCCTCGTGGGCACCACCGTCGAGTTCTACGACTTCTACATCTACGGCATCGCCTCCGCCCTGGTGATCGGCCCGGTATTCTTCCCCGCTGCCAGCCCGGCGCTCCGCTCTCTCGGCGCCTTCCTCACCTTCGGCATCGCCTTCCTCGCCCGCCCGCTCGGCGCCGCGGTGTTCGGCCACTTCGGCGACCGCGTCGGCCGCAAGAGCACGCTCGTCGCCTCCCTGCTGGTGATGGGCACCTCGACGGTGCTGATCGGCGCGCTCCCCGGCTACGCCCAGGCCGGCTGGCTCGCCCCCGCCCTGCTCTGCCTGATGCGCCTCGGCCAGGGCATTGGCCTCGGCGGCGAGTGGGGTGGCGCCGCACTGCTCGCCGTCGAGAACGCACCCGCCGGACGGCGCGGCTGGTACGGCATGGTGCCGCAGCTCGGCCCGCCGATCGGCTTCCTGATGGCCAACGCCACCTTTCTCCTGCTCGACACCGGTCTTGGCGAGCAGCGCTTCGGCGCCTGGGGCTGGCGCCTGCCGTTCCTGGGCAGCGCCTTCCTGGTCGCCCTCGGCCTCTACGTCCGCGTCACCCTGCACGAGACCGCCAGCTTCTCCCGCGTGCTCGACGGCGGCCTGCGCGTCCGCGTGCCGCTCGCCACGGTGCTGTCACGGCACTGGCGCCCGCTGCTGCTCGGCTCGGCGGCGATGATCCTGCCCTATGTGCTGTTCTACGTCTCCACCGTGTTCGCCCTGGGCTACGGCACCGCCACCCGCCACATCCCGCGCACCGGGTTCCTCGGACTGCTATGCATCGCCGTGCTGGCGATGGCCGCGGCCACGCCGTTATCCGGCGCCTGGTCCGACCGCTTCGGCCGCCGCCCGGTGCTCCTGACCGGCATGGCGCTCGCCGCCGCCTCCGGCTTCCTGATGCCGCCCCTGCTCGGCGAGGGCGGCCCTGCCGGCATCCTGTTGTTCCTGGCGATCGAGCTGGGTCTGATGGGCCTGGTGTTCGCGCCGATGGGCGCGCTGCTGCCGGAGCTGTTCCCCGCACAGGTGCGCTACACCGGTGCCTCGGCCGCCTACAACCTGGGCGGCATCCTGGGCGCGTCCCTCGCCCCCACCCTGGCGCAGCGACTGGCCGACCAGGGCGGGCTCGCCTGGGTCGGCTGGTACGTCACCGCCGCCGCCGCCATCAGCTTCGCCGCAGTGCTCGCGCTGCGGGAAACCGCAGCCGACGCGGAAGACGACACCTTGAAACAGCAGGCCAAGGCTGGGCTCTGCCCAGACCCGCAAAGGGTCCAAGAACCCTTTGATCCCCTGACTTGAAAAGGGCGATCCAAGGGCCCAGCCCTTGGCGGAGTTTGAGGCAGAGCCTCAACCTTGCCTGCTTCAAGCCTCACCACTACTCGGACCGGTCGAACCGCGGCTCGGTGCGTCGGATCACCGGACGCCCTGGCAGGTCCGGCGCCATGTCACGGGTGCGCGGCGCGGGCGGGATTGGCGGCCGGCTCGGTGGCGCGTCGTAGGCCGGCATCGGCTCCGGCACCGGGTCGGTCCAGTCGGTGGCAAGGTCCCGGCTCACGCCGCGGTCCGGCAGACGCAGCGACAACGAGCGCAGCTCCACCCCCAGTTCCTCGAGGTGCAGCTCCAGGCTGTCGAGCCGCGACTTCACCCCGAAGGTGGCGAACGGCATCAGCAGGAACGCCAGCGCGAACAGCACTCCCGCCACCACGAGCAGCGTTTGCACCCACCAGGGCACCCAGTCCGGAAACGCGAAGGGAAGCTCCATGCCGCCAGCGTATCACCCTGCCGCGCGGCGGCGGAATGCCCTGCGCATCACGACCTGCGCAACAGCCGCCCGGGGCGGCAAAGCATGCCGCGGCCCGGACCCATACGTCGACGGCCGCGGGGAACGGGAGAAGCCTAGTCGCGCCACCACTTCACGGGTTCGGGCGCCTCGGGACCGGCCTCGCCGTCCCGCGCCGAGGCCGGCGCCGCGAACAGCGCCTCCGCGGCTGCCAGGCGCGACACGGGCTGCCCCGCCTCGGCCTGCGCATCGGACCGCGCCGGCAGGGCGTCGGCCTGGGGGCGACGCCGCGCCGCGTCGCCACCGCGCCGCGCGGCTGCCAGCTCCTGGTCGCGGGCCCGCAGCTCGGCGCGCAGTGCCTGCAGCTCCTGGTCGCGCTGCCGCAGCTGCTCCTGCGCCCGCTCGAGGTCCAGCTCCGCATGCCCGAGCCTGGTCTGCACGCCGTGCAGCGTCGTGGTGACATCCTGCAGTGCCCGCTCCGCCGTGTGCCGGGCGGCGCGGTCGCGGTCCGCGGGCTCGACCGTCACCGCCACCGGCTCCGGCAGCGGCCGCTTGGCCTCGCGTGTTTCCGTGCGCGCCAGCGACAGACGCACCACGGGCACGTCGCCGTCCTGGGCGAAGCGGTGGCGGCCCGCAGGCGCATGCGCCTGTGGGGTGGATCGCGGGGCGCGGCCGGACCGGCCGCCGCCTCCCAGTCCGTGGAGCACGTTGCGCATGTGCTCCTCGTCGCGCTTCGCGGTGTCCAGAAGGTCCGGGGCGCGGCTGGTCTCGTTGCTGCTCAAGCGAAAGGGTATCCTGTGTGACGGAGACGGCCGGGCAAGCCGTGAAGGAGTGCCCGAAACTTCTGTC
Source organism: uncultured Acetobacteraceae bacterium (assembly GCA_964236315.1). GTDB lineage: Bacteria > Pseudomonadota > Alphaproteobacteria > Acetobacterales > Acetobacteraceae > CAXSEF01. Next base: position 2,939 of record CAXSER010000029.1, read on the forward strand.
TCGGCGGTGTCCCGGAGCATCATGTCTGACAGGATCGGCGTCCGGGCCCGGATCCGTCATGGGCACCCCGCTGCCGAGGCACGCGGAGGCGGTGGTCGATTCCTGCACAGGCGTAGGAGACGCCGGAAAGTCCCACCCACGCAAGGCGGGCAGAAGCTGGGCCGCTGGAATTGTCCGACGGCGCAGGGTGCAGGCTCGACCGAATCTGCCCATAGCACGCTACCGGACACGACGCCAGGGGCCACGAACACCGCGACCAGGTCCGTCTCCCTTCAGGAGAAGTCGTCAAGAACCCTGCCTTGGCCGAGCCCGGGACAGGGCAGGGCACCGATCCTGCCTCGTCACCCTCCCCGGCCGCGCGCCTGTCCGATCAACGCGAGCCCCTCCGCAACCGACACGAACTCCCCGCCCCCCGACACCCTCTCTGTGCCGAACCGCGTCTCGAACAGCCGCCGCACCGCCGGCATCAGCGCCGTGCCTCCGGTGAGGAACACGCGGTCCACCCCCTCCGCCGCCATCCCCGACCGCGCCAAGGCCTGGTCCACCGTGGCCGACAGCCGCGCGAGGTCCGCAGCGATCCACCCCTCGAACTCCGCGCGGCCGATCTCCTGCTCGATCGCGAAATCCCCGTGGCGGAAGCGCAGCACGGTGCCCTCCTCGCGCGACAATGCCGCCTTTGCCGACGCCACCGCCCCGTACAGCCCGTACCCCGCCTCGTCCTCGATCAGCCGCGCCAGCGCCAGAAGCCGCTCCGGATGCGCCGCATGCCGCGCCACCTCCCTGATCTCGCGCAGCATCCTCGGCGTGCGCATCATCGACAGCCGGTGCCAGCGCGAGAACCCCGCGTAGTACTCCGGCGGCACCGGCAGGTCCTGCCCCATCACCGCGTAGCTGTCGCCCCGCCCCAGCCGCGGCGCCACCACGCGCTCCATGATCCGCGCGTCGAAGCTGTCGCCCGCGATCCCCACCCCCGCGCTGCCCAGCGCCACGACCCGCCCTGGCCCGCCCGCCCCGAAGCGCAGCACCGAGAAGTCGCTGGTGCCGCCCCCGAAATCACCGACCAGCACCGTCGCCGCCCCCTCCAGCGTGCGCGCGAACCGGTACCCCGCCGCCTCCGGCTCCAGCGCCACGTCGACCTCCGCCCACCCCGCCGCTGCAAACCCCGCGCGCAGCCTCTGCTCCCCCAGCGCGTCGTCCGCCCTCTCCCCGGCGAAGCGCACCGGCCGCCCTGCCGTGATCCGCCCCGTCCCCGCGCCCGGCAGCAGTGCCCCCAGGAACAGCCCCACCAGCCGCTCCAGCCCGAACGCCTGCCCGAACACCCGCGTCTCGGTGAAGCTGCGCTGCGCCAGGTACGTCTTCATCGACATGATCAGCCGGCAGTCCCCGGGATCGTCGAGGTAGCGCTCCACCGCCCCCGGCCCGATCGCGTGCCGCAGCGCCCCGCCCTGGCTCCAGAAGCACAGCACGCTGCGGATCGCCTCCACGCTCGCCGCCGACACCCCGATGCGGGCCGAGTGCAGCGCGCCGTCATCGGTGGCCACGGCGACCACGCTGTTGGTGGTGCCGAAATCGACGCCGATGTGGGGCATGCACGGTGTCCGCGACGGTGGGAACGACGTTCTAGGAAGCCGGAGAAGGCAAGGCCAGGGCTCTGCCCCATGCCTGGAAGCGGGAACCCGCCAGGGCGAGCCGCCCTGGACCGGCACACGCAAGGCAAGGCGAGGGGTGCCCCCGACTCAACCCAGGCTTCCAAAGGCGAGCCTTTGGCGGAGCCCAGAGGCAGAGCCTCTGGCCTTCCTTGCCTCCTTCCTTGCCCAGACCTGCACACGCTCCTTGCACTTCCTGCCGGTTCGGGCGACGCAGGCAGGGCACGGACCGGCGCGCCATGACGCCGGCGCAACGAGGGGCAGACGGGATGACACACGACCAGGAGGTGGCGCGCGGCGTCACGCTGCAGCCGATCGCCGAAGTCGCCGAGCGCGCCGGCATCCCGGCCTCTGCGCTGGAGCCGTACGGCCGAAAGATGGCCAAGCTCGGCCTCGACTACGTCCGCTCCGTGCAGTCCAACCCCGAGGGCCGCTTGGTCCTCGTCACCGGCATCAGCCCCACCGCCGCCGGCGAGGGCAAGACCACCACCACCGTCGGCCTCGGCGACGCGCTCTGCGCGTCCGGCACCCGCGCCATCATCTGCCTGCGCGAGCCCTCGCTCGGCCCGTGCTTCGGCATGAAGGGGGGCGCCGCCGGCGGCGGCCGCGCCCAGGTCGCGCCCATGGAGGAGATCAACCTCCACTTCACCGGCGACTTCCACGCCATCACCTCCGCCAACAACCTGCTCGCCGCGATGCTGGACAACCACATCTACTGGGGCAACGCGCTCGGCATCGAGGCGCGCCGCATCACCTGGCGCCGCTGCCTCGACATGAACGACCGCCAGCTGCGCGACATCGTGCAGGGTCTGGACGGCGCCGTGCGCGAGGACGGCTTCGACATCACCGTCGCCTCCGAGGTGATGGCCGTCTTCTGCCTGGCAAAGGACCTCCCCGACCTGCAGGACCGCCTCGGCCGCATGGTTGTCGCCACGCGGCGCGACGGCAGCGAGATCACCGCGCGCGACCTCAAGGCGGACGGCCCGATGGCCGCCCTCCTCAAGGACGCCTTCATGCCCAACCTCGTGCAGACCCTGGAGGGCAACCCCGCCCTCGTGCACGGCGGCCCGTTCGCCAACATCGCCCACGGCTGCAACTCCGTGATGGCCACGAAGCTCGCGCTGAAGCTCTGCGACGTGGTCGTCACCGAAGCCGGCTTCGGCGCCGACCTCGGCGCCGAGAAGTTCTTCGACATCAAGTGCCGCCAGGCCGGCATCACCCCCTCGGCCGTCGTCGTCGTCGCCACCGCCCGCGCGCTGAAGATGCACGGCGGCGTCGCCAAGAACGCCCTGGGAAAGGAGGACATCGACGCCGTCACCCGCGGCCTGGTGAACCTCGAGCGCCACGTCGAGAACATGCAGGGCTTCGGCCTGCCCGTCGTGGTCTGCGTCAACCACTTCACCTCCGACACCGAGAGCGAGCTGGCCGCGATCCGCGACGGCATGGCCCGCCATGGCGTCAAGGTCGTGGTCTGCACCCACTGGGCCGACGGCTCCAAGGGTACGCTCGCCCTGGCCGACGCCGTCCGCGAGATGCTCGACTCGGGCGACGCGCACTTCGCCCCGCTCTACCCCGACGACATGAAGCTCGCCGACAAGCTGCGCACCATCGCGCAGAAGATGTACCGCGCCTCCGACATCGCGCTCACCCCCGCCATCGCCAAGCGCTTCGAGGCGATCGAGAAGGCCGGCCACGGCAGCCTCCAGATCTGCGTGGCCAAGACCCAGTACAGCTTCAGCTCCGACCCCACCGAGCTGGGCGCGCCCTCCGGCCACGTCCTCCCGGTGCGCGAGCTGCGCCTGTCTGCCGGCGCCGGATTCGTGGTCGCGGTCTGCGGCGAGATCATGACCATGCCCGGCCTGCCCAAGGTGCCCTCCGCAGAGGGCATCGGCCTCGACGCAGAGGGCCTGATCGAGGGCCTGTTCTAGGAAAGGCAGGCAGGCAAGGTTGAGGCTCTGCCTCAAACTCCGCCAAGGGCTGGGCCCTTGGATCGCCTTCCCCAAGGGAGGGGGATCAAAGGGCCTCTGGCCTTTTGCGGGTCTGGGCGTAGCCTGCCAAAGGTTCCGATGGCCCGCTTGGGCCATTGGAATGGCAGGCGGAGGGAGAGCCCAGCCTTGCCTGCTGCTTCTCTGCCTCCAGGCCTGCGCCCCCCTCCCGCCTCCCTGCGGCGTCGCCACCCCCGAGGTCGACGTCGTCTACGTGGTTTCCCACGGCTGGCACACCGACCTCGGCCTGCCCGCCGCCACGCTGCGCGGCGACCTCGCCCGCTTCCGCACGACCTTTCCCGGCCTGCGCACCCTGATGATCGGCTACGGCCGCCGCAGCTTCATGATGGCGCCGGTCGAGACCTCCGGCGACCTGCTCACCGGCCCCCTGCCCGGCTCCGGCGCCCTCCAGGTCGCCGCCATCAGCGCGACACCCGAGGTGGCCTACCGCGACGGCACGGTGGCCACCCTGCGCCTGTCCCCGGGCGGTGCCGAGCGACTCTCCGCGTTCGTCTGGCACAGCATCGGGCTGGACCACGCCGGCGCCCCGCAGCGCCTCGGCGCCGGCTTCCCCGGCAGCGTGTTCTACGCCTCGCCCCTGGGCTACTCCGGCCTGCACACCTGCAACACCTGGACCGCCCAGGCCCTGCACGCCGCCGGCACGGGCGTCCCGGCGGGGGGTGTGGTGCTCGCCGGCCAGCTCATGGACCGGATCGCACACCGGACGGAGACCGTCTGCCGGATCGCGGCCAGGCCGGACGGCTGAGGGGAAAGCCAGGTTCGAGGCTCTGCCTCTAACTCCGCCAGGGAGAGCCCCCCTGGACCGGCTTCCCTGGAAGAGGCCGGTCCAGGGGCGGCTCGCCCCTGGCGGGTCCGGGCAGAGCCCGGCCTTGCTTCCCCCCGCGCCCTCCCGGCCTCAGTAGGCCGGCTTGGCCGGAACCGTGTCCCCGTTGGGCATCACGACGTAGGTCGGCGCCGGCGACGACCCGCCCCCGCTGCCGAAGCTGGAGCTGCATGCCCCGAGCGCCACGCAAGCGCCCAGGAGGCACAGCACCGCGCGCGCATGGCCGAACCGGTGGATCATGGACAAACTCCTCGTCACGCCTGCGCCGCCGGTCCGACCACCCCAGGCCCGCGCGCCGGCTGCATCAGCGCCTCGAGCGGCAGGCCCAGCGCCGGCGCCAGCGCCCCCATCATCGCCGCACCCAGCGGCCGCCGCCGCGCGAGCACCTCGCCCAGCTCCGCCTCGGGAATCCGGGTGATCGCGGCGAGCAGACGCTGACTGATGCCGGTCTCGCCCATCTTCTCCCAGATCGCGTCGATGGGGTCGGCCGGTGGCCCGTCCCTGTGCCGCGCCTCGTAGCTCTCCGCCAGCGTGGCCAGCACGTCGAGCCGGTCGAAGTCGTCGCTCCCCGCTGCGGGGTCAAGCGCCAGCAGCCGTGCGATCTCCGCGCGCGTCGCGTCGAGGTCCTGGCCGGTGCGGATGGGGCGTATTGTCATGACGGGCCACGTAGGCAATCGGCGCCGCGCAGGCAAGGCAAGGTTCAGGCCCGCCTTCAAGCATGGGCCTCGAACTCCGCCACGGCGAGCCGCCCCGCGCCGGCCTTGCCTAGTCAAGCCGGTCCAGGGGCGGCTCGCCCCTGGCGGGTCCGGGCAGAGCCCGGCCTTCCTTGCCCTTCCGCGCAGTGCGCACCCCCATCCACGCCACGCCCCCCACCAGCACCACCAGCGCCGCCGCCGCCGGCAGCAGCAGCGCCCACCACAGTGCAAGCTGCGCCGGCGTCACGAAGTGCTCGGCAATGCGCCGCCCATGGAACGCGGCCGCCAGCGCGATGGTCTGGTGGGTCCCCGCCACCGGATGGTCCGGCGCATGCCCGACCAGCCAGGCGTGGTACGCGGCGCCGAGCACCCCCGAGACCGCGCCGCCGATCGCGCCGTGCTGCAGCAGCCCGCCGACGCGCGGGCTCAGGCCGGATGGCGGGAACGCTCTGGGCATCGCGGCACCTCCGGGCGACGGACGCCCCGCAGATTGGGACGCACCCGCCAAACGGCCAGGACGAAGGCGGCGCGCCGCCCGCGGACCGGGAGCAAGGGCCGAGGCCCTCCCTGGCCTTCGCGCGCCGCCCACGCTAGAGCACCGCGATGCTCCGTGGCCTCCTCACCGTCGGCGGCTGGACCATGGTCAGCCGCGTGCTCGGCCTTGTGCGCGACCAGCTCATCGCCGCCTTCATGGGCGCCGGCCCCGTCGCCGACGCGTTCTTCGTGGCGCTGCGCCTGCCCAACCTGTTCCGCCGCCTGTTCGGCGAGGGCGCCTTCAACGCCGCCTTCATCCCCGTCTTCTCCGGCCTGCTGACATCGGAAGGCCCCGACACCGCCCGCCGCTTCGCCGAGCAGGCCATGGCCGTGCTCGCCTTCTGGCTGCTCCTGCTCACCCTGGCCGGCGAGCTGTTCATGCCCCAGCTCATGCACGTCCTCGCCAGCGGCTATGCCCGCGACCCCGCCAAGTTCGCGCTCACCGTCACGCTGAGCCGCATCACCTTCCCCTACCTCGTGCTGATCTGCCTCGCCGCCCTCGTCGCCGGCGTGCTCAACGGCCTCGATCGCTTCGCCGCAGCCTCCGGCGCCTACGTGCTGTTCAACGTCGTCGGCATCGCCTCGATCTTCCTGCTCGCCCCCCTCACCCCCACCATGGGCCACGCCCTTGCCTGGGGCGTCACGCTCTCCGGCGTCGCCCAGCTCGCCGTCCTGCTCTGGGCGGCGAAACGCGCCGGCATGGCCCTGCACCCGCCCCGCCCCAGGCTCACCCCCCAGATGCGCCTGCTGATGCGCCGCATGGTCCCCGGCCTGGTCGCCGGCGGCGTCACCCAGCTCAACCTCGTGGTCGACGGCTGGGTCAGCACCATGCTCCCCGCCGGCACCGTCTCCCTGCTCTACTACGCTGACCGCGTGAACCAGCTCCCCCTTGGCGTCCTCGGCGCCGCCGTCGGCACCGCGCTCCTGCCCCTGCTCTCCCGCCAGGTCCTCGCCAACGACACCCGAGCCGCCGCCGACACCCAGAACCGCGCCATCGAGTACGCCCTGGTCCTGACCCTCCCGGCCGCCGCCGCCCTGATCGCCACCGCCGGCCCGGTGATGGCCGCCCTGTTCGGCCGCGGTGCCTTCAGCGTCGCCGACACCCAGCTCTCCGCCCAGTCGCTGGCCGCCTACGCCACCGGCCTGCCCGCCTTCGTGCTGGTCAAGGTGCTCGCCCCCGCCTTCTTCGCCCGCGGCGACACCGCGACCCCCGTGCGCATCGGCATGGCCTGCCTCGGCCTCAACCTCGTGCTCAACCTCGCCCTGATGCGCCCGCTGCAGCACATCGGCCCGCCGCTCGCCACCTCGATCGCCGCCAGCCTCAACCTCGCCGCCCTCGCCGTCGTGCTGCACCGCCGCGGTCAGCTCCGTCCCGACCGCCGGCTTGTCTCGCGCGCTGCACGCATGCTCCTCGCCACCGCCGCCATGGTCGCCGCCTTGCTCGCCGCCCGCGCCACGCTGCCGGACAGCATGGCCCACGGCCAGGTCGCGCGCCTGGCCTCCCTCGCAGCACTCGTCGTCACCGGCCTGGCCACCTACGGCCTCGCGGCACAGGCGCTCGGCCTGCTGCGGGTGCAGGACGTCGCGGCCGCAGTGCTGCGCAGGGCGAGGCGAAGCAGGAAAGGTTGAGGCTCTGCCTCAAACTCCGCCAGGGCGAGCCGCCCTGGACCGGCCTCCGCCAGGAATACACGGCAGAGCCGTCCGGGCTGGTCGAAGCGGACAGGGCAGCAGCCGGGCCTGGCCGAAGCGAGGCGGGCATCCCCGCGACGCCTGGGACGGCTGTCGTCTGCCGCAGCGAGACCCGTTCGGCGGGTGTGCCGGGCAGGCTGGCAACGGCCGCGGCGTCAGCCGGCCTCAGCGACTTATAGGATCAGGGCGCACCCGGTTCCGCAGCGATGGGGACCACGGGCGCAGACCCCTCGAACACGAGCCGCAGCCAGCGCCGTCCCGGCACCTCGATGAAGCGGTAGGCCAGGTAGGCGCAGGGGAACGTCAGCACGACGCCAACCACGGCGGCATACGTCTGCGCATGGGCCAGACCCAGGCGTTCGACCGCGCCATGCACCCGGCCGATCACCCCACCCAGCAGATCGTGCGTGAGATAGATGCTGTAGGACAGCAGGCCCGCGAGTTCGGCCAGCGGAGACGCCAGGATCCGGCCTGGAAGATGCTGTTCCGACGTGAGGCTCACGACGAGGAACGGGAAGAGCAGAACGACAAGGAGGTCCGTCCTGGGAACCATCAGGAGCAGGATGATCCCCAGGCAGATGACCACGCTGAGCCAACGGCTGCGAGCAAGGGCCAGCCCGTACGGCGTGGCACTCGCCCGGAACGCCAGGATGCCCAGGGCGAACTCCGGCAGGCAGCGGACGACCGGCATGGCCAGGAACGACGTGTGTAGGTCGAGAAGCGTGGCCTGCCGTGGACGATGCCCCCAGGATTGCGGAACCACGCAAAGCACGGCCAGCAAACCGACGCAGGCGAACAAGACAAGCCATGCCCGGGAAGGGCGACGAAACAAGCAGGGGGCCAGAATGGCCGGAAACAACAGGTAGGCCGCCCATTCGGCGCTGATGGACCATGCCGGGCTGTCCAGGCTTTCCGTCAATCCCCAGGACTGGACCATCAGCAGGTTGGTCACCAGCGCGAACGGCACGGGGACCTGCACAGGTGTCAGGATGCCCGTCAGTGCCAGGACACCTGCGACAAGGGTCATCGCGAAATACAGCGGGTAGACCCGTGCCACCCTGCGTCCCAGGAACTTGACGTAGCTGCCCCGGAGCAGCCCGGCGCGGAACATGTGGCCGTAGTTCAGGGCCATCACGAACCCGCTCAGGACGAAGAACAGGTCGACCGCAAGATACCCATGGGCGAGGAACGTCGTGCCCGGATTCGAGAACGGCAGTCCCAGCACGTAGTGGAACAGCATGACGTAGATGGCGGCGACACCACGCAGGCGGGTCAATGGCCGGATCTCCTGACCGGACTTCACGGCTGGCCTCCATGCCGTTGCCGGAGCAGCATCAGGCGCATCCCGTGATCGGAGCGGTCGTCTCTCACCGTTGCGGGTCCCGGACAGTTCTGGTGGCTGGAGGCGGTCGGGAGAGGTACAACAATTCGCGCAACCCTGTCAGGGTGCGTCCGGAACTGCCTGAGATGGCCTGGATCAGAGGGAACCTCGTGCCGCGATCCGGGTGCAACGCCGAAGGCCGTGCGACGATCCAAGAGCGCCCACGGCCTCGTTGCCGCCTCCCGTGCGGCCGCGCCCTCGACCGGACCGGAAGACCCCCCAGATGCTCCTTCCGGAGGCTGGTCCAGGGGCGGCTCCCTCCGGTGGCCCTTCCAACGATCCAGGCGGATCGTCGGAACCTCTGGCCACCTCCGCCTGGCGGGTCCGGGCAGAGCCCGACCTTGCTTGCTAGGCCGTCTCGCGCAGCGTCGCGATATCGACGACATACCGGAACCGCACGTCTCCCTCGAGCACGTGCGTATACGCCTCGTTGATCTCCGACATCGGGATCACCTGGATGTCCGGCGCGATCCCGTGCTCCGCGCAGAACTCCAGCACCTCTCGCGTCTCCGCGATGCTGCCGATCAGCGAGCCCGACACGGTGCGCCGGTGCGCCGCGACCTCCATGTTGCCGACCGGCTTGAGCGCATCGAGCGCGCCCACCACGACGATCGCGCAGTCGCGCTTGAGCAGCGGGATGAACGGGTTGAGGTCGTGGCTCTGCGGTACCGTGCTCAGGATGAAGTCGAGGCTCGCCTTGAGCGCCGCCATCCCCGCCGTGTCGCCCTCCACCACCGCGGTCGCGCCCAGCGCCTCGGCCAGCGCCACCTTGTCCTCGCTGGTGGTGAACACCGTGACCTCCGCCCCCAGCGCCCGCGCCAGCTTGACCGCCATGTCCCCCAGCCCGCCGAATCCGACGACGCCCACCCGGTCGCCCGCCTTCACCCCCCAGTGCCGCATCGGCGACCAGGTGGTCACGCCCGCGCACAGGATCGGTGCCGCCGCCGCCGGCGCCAGCCCCGCCGGGATCGCCAGCACGAACCGCTCCGTGACCACGATCGTCGTCGCATAGCCGCCGAAGGTATTGTCGCGCCCGTAGCTGTTCCGCCCGTCCGGCGCCTTCTTCGCCGGCACCATCGGCCCGTTGTAGGTGGCCAGCCAGCTGTTCGGCCCCTCGCAGTAGTTCTCCTCTCCGGCGGCGCACGCCGCGCAGGTGCGGCAGCTGTCGATCATGCACCCCACGCCCACCACGTCGCCCACCGAGAACCGCGCCACCGCCGCGCCAACCCGCGCCACCCGCCCCACGACCTCGTGGCCCGGCATGCACGGGTACACCGTGTTGCCCCATTCGTTCCTCGCCTGGTGGATGTCGGAATGGCACACACCGCAGAACATCACGTCGATCTGCACGTCCGAGGCGCCCGGCTCGTCGCACTGGAACGGCGTCGGCTTCAGCGACGAATGCCGCCCGGTCGTGGCATAGCCCAGCGCATCGATCATCGCGGCATCTCCCGAAGCGGTGCGGCCGCGCAGCATGGCGCGGACCTGCGGCCCCAAGCCGGCGCGGGCATGCAGGGTTGCCGCACAATGGCGTGGCCGTGCGGGCAGGGACGCGGCCCCGTTCCGGCGAACGCCAGCCACCCGCAGGCACCCTGCGAGGCCGCGCCCGCCCGGGCGAGGCCGCGGCGCGGCAGTTACCAAATGCCACATCATCGGCCATTCTCGGCCGCTCGACACCCCGGCATACCTCTGCAATCAGGAACACGAACGCAGCGATCGGGAGTATCGCCTTGACAGGGAGGACCACCGACGGATGATCGTCTTTCTCGCCGGGATGCAGCGGAGCGGCTCGACGTTCGCGTTTAACGTCGTGCGCGAGACACTGATGGCGCGGGGTCAGGTTCACCAGGAGGCCTCGTCAGACATCGTCGGCGCGCTGTCCCGCGCCGCCGGCGCCGACCACGTCATCCTGAAGGGCCACCAGGCAGACCGGACCTGCATCGACCTGGTGCGGCAGGGCGCATGCCGCACCATCTGCACTGTGCGTCGCATTGATGACGCCGTTGCGTCGTGGATCGAGACCTTTGGCTTCACCGAGGACCAGTCGATTGTGGCAATGCGCGACTGGATCGGCCTCTACCGCCAGGTCCGCGTCCATGCGCTGACCATTCCCTACGAGCTGATCGACCACCACCCCCGACGCGCGGCCTGGCGGATCGGCCGCTACCTGACCCGCGACTTCGGCCTGCGCGAGGCACACCGCATCGCGACCCGCAACGGCAAGGCTGTCGTCAAGAACCGGATGGACGCCCTCTCGCGCGGGGACAGCGGCGTCGAGGACGTCGGTTTTAGCTTCTACGACAGGAACACGTTCTTCCACCGCCGCCACGTCTCGTCCTTGGTGTCGCGGCCCGCGGAGCACCGGCTGCCGGCTATCCAGCTCGCACGCATCCGCGACGCGCTCGCTTCCGACATCGCCACCTCGGGACTGGCACAGGAACCCGTGACCTGATCCGGCGGCTGCGGACAGCAAGGCCGGGCTCTCTCCGGTGCCCGGTCCAATGGTCCAGGCGAACCATCGGAACCTTTGGGCACCTCCGCCCGGACGCGTCAGGGCAAGCCGCCCTGGACCGCCACTCTGAAGGCCAGTCTCCGGCGAAGTCAGACGCCTGGGCTCGACGACCTGACCGCCCCGCCCTATCGCCCCGCCGCATACGCCCGGCACGCCGCCCCGAACGCCGCGAACAGCGCCGTGCTGCCCATCGCCCCCGCCTCGCCACGCTCCGGATGCCACTGCACGCCCACGCAGAACCCTGCCCCCTCTGCCCGCACCGCCTCCACCGTGCCGTCCGGCGCCACCCCCTCCGCCACCAGCCCCCGTCCCAGCCGGTCGATCGCCTGTCCGTGCAGCGAGTTGACCCGCACCATGCCTCGCCCCATCAGCGCCGCAACCCCCCCCGACAGCGCCACCCCATGCGCCGGCGCCCACTGCGTCGCCTCGTCCGCACCCGGGTCCTCGCGGTGGTCCATGCGCCCGACCACCGCGTGCACCGCCTGGTGCAGAGTCCCGCCCAGCGCCACGTTCAGCTCCTGGTGTCCACGGCAGATCCCCAGCACCGGCATCCCCCGCACCAGCGCCAGCCGGATCAGCGGCAGCACCGTCGCGTCGCGCGCCGGATCGTGCTGCCCCGGCGTCGCATCCTCGGCCACGCCGTACAGGGCCGGCGCCACGTTGCTCTCCGACCCCGGCAGCAGCAGACCGTCCAGCCGGTCCAGCAGCGCCTCCGCCAGCCCTCCCACCGGAGGCAGCAGCACCGGGACCGCGCCCGTCCCGTCGCGCACCGCCGCGACGTACTGCTCGGCGACGGCGTGCTGGAGATAGTCCGGGTAGCGGCGGGCACAGGCGGGAAGACCGACGATCGGGGTCATGGAGGTCCTTGACAGG
>CAXSER010000030.1:0-3760 GCA_964236315.1 uncultured Acetobacteraceae bacterium
GCGGAGGCCCCCGCCGACCCCGTGCCGCGCCCCGACACGACGACAGGCACGGCCCCGGCCATCGCGCCGGCCGCCCCCGCAGGCCCCCTGTCGCGCCCGACCGAGCGCAGCCAGGTGCGCGAGGCCGTGGCGCAGCGCATCGACGCCCTGCACCGCAAGCTGAGGATCACGCCCGCGGAGCAGACCCTGTGGGACCAGTTCGCCGACACCATGCTGCGCAACGCCCTGGACTCCGAGGGCCGCTTCCGCGCCCGCCAGGCCCAGGCCGCGACCGACGCCGCCGACGGCCTCGCGCAGCGCGCCCAGGCCGCGCAGGCCCGCGCCGACATGCTGCAGCACATGGCCGCCAGCTTCCGCGCCCTCTACGAGGCGATGCCGCCGGACCAGCGCCTGCTCGCCGACCAGGTCTTCCGCCAGGCCCAGCGCCAGGAAGGCCGCCACGCGACGGCGCGGATGCCGCAGGACTGAAGAAAGCAAGATGCTTCTTTTTCTGAAGAAAAAGAAGCAGAAAGACTTTGCCCATAAGATCACGGACACCCGGCCGGCTCCGAATCCTTATGGAGAAAAGTTCTTTGGTTCTTTCTTTCAAGAAAGAACTGCTTCCTTTCGTCGCCACCCACAGAAACAGCCGCCGGGAAGCCTCTCCCCGAACGGCCCCCGACGGGTCCAGGCCGAAGCCCCGCCATTGCCGGCCGCCCCGGCCGCGTCTATACCGCGCGCCTGCGCTGCCGGTCGGGATCGGCGGCACCACCACGGGAAGCCGCCATGAAGTCCGGGATCCACCCCGAGTACCACGAGATCACCGTCGTCATGACCGACGGGACGCAGTTCACCACGCGCTCCTGCTACGGCAAGGCCGGCGACACCATCCGCCTCGACATCGACCCGAAGTCGCACCCGGCGTGGACCGGCATCCAGCGCATGATGGACACCGGCGGCCAGGTCGCGAAGTTCAACAAGCGCTTCGCCGGCATCGGCTCCCGCAAGTAGCCTTCCCCGGCCCGGCCCGCGGCACCGCCGCACCGGCCCCGGAGTTCACGAAAAATCGACCAGGGCGCGGCGGTTCACCCGGACCGCCGCGCCCTTGATCGTGCTCCGCCGCCTGCCTACCTGGATGTGGTCCGAGGCGCCCGAACGGGGCCTCGGGAGACGACAGGGCCGTCCCACCCGGGAGGCCCGCGCCACATCCTTGCTCAAGCAGAAGGCACCACCATGACCTACGATCTCGCCCCCCTGTTCCGCACCGCCATCGGCTTCGACCGCCTCGCCCGCCTGGTCGACACCGCCGCCGAGGCCGCCCCGGTGCCCGCATACCCGCCCTACAACATCGAGAAGACCGGCGAGGACGCCTACCGCCTGACGATGGCGGTGGCCGGCTTCTCCGAGTCCGACCTTGAGCTGGTCGTGCGCGACAACACGCTGTTCATCAGCGGCCGCGTCGCCAGCGAGACGCCGAAGTCCGAGATGCTGCACCGTGGCATCGCCGGCCGCGCGTTCGAGCGCCGCTTCGCGCTCGCCGACCACCTCGTCGTCGAGGGCGCCGACCTGCAGCACGGCCTGCTGCACGTCGCCCTGAAGCGCGTGGTGCCAGAGGCCCTGCGCCCCCGCCGCATCGCGATCGGTGCCGGCGCGGCCCCCGCGATCGCCAACGACACTGGGGCGCAGACCCAGGCGGCCTGAACCGCGGCCGGCCAGGGGAGGGCCGGGACCGCGGTCCCGGCCCTCCCCTCTCCGGCCGGCGCCCCGCTCCCGAATGCCGGGACCGGGGCGCCAGGACCGGGGCAAGGCCTCCGCCGCATGCTTCGTGCCCGGCCGACGATCCGCCTTGACCCGCGCAGCACCACTGCCGCATATCCGGCCCTTGACAGTGACGCCCTGCGCCGGACCGACGCCGCGCGCCTGAGAGAAGATTCCCAATGACGCTGCCCCTGATGCCGAAGGCCACCGCCGTGTGGCTGATCGAGAAGACCGCCCTGACCTTCACCCAGGTCGCCGACTTCTGCGGCATGCACCCGCTGGAGGTCCAGGCGATCGCCGACGGCGAGGTGGCGCAGGGCATCGTCGGCTACGACCCCGTCGCCAACATGCAGCTCGCCCAGGACGAGATCGCGCGCTGCGAGAAGGACGACGCGCTGCGCCTGAAGCTGCTGCCCGCCGCCAACCTGGCGCCGAAGCGCTCGCGCGGCGCCCGCTACACCCCGGTGGCCAAGCGCAACGACCGCCCGGACGCCATCGCCTTCGTGCTGCGCAACTACCCGCAGCTCACCGAGATACAGGTCGTCAAGCTGCTCGGCACCACCAAGGACACCATCCAGAAGGTGCGCGATCGCCAGCACTGGAACAGCGCGAACATCAAGCCGCGCGACCCGGTGATCCTCGGCCTGTGCAGCCAGACCGACCTGAACGGCATGGTGCAGACCGCCAACGACCGCCTGACCCGCGACGGCCTCGCGGTGCCCCCGCCCCCGGTCCCGGAGGCCGAGGAGGCCGCCTAGCCCGCCTCCTCGACCGGGACGCGGGGCAGGACCATCCCGGCCCCGCCCCGCGCCGCGTCAGTGCCGGCCCTTCCTGGCCGGGCGGCGGCTCAGGGCTGGTCCTGCAGCCGCTCCATCTCCTCCTTGAGGCGCAGCTTCTTCACCTTGAGCTGCGCGAGCGTCGCGGTGTCGGGACGCGGCCTGTGGTCCTCGTCCGAGATCCGGGTCTCCAGGGTGGCGTGACGGTCCTTCAGGCTCTCGAGTCTGGCGCTCAGGGTCATGGTGCCTCCTTCGCTGGTGACGCAGGGCCGCAAACCCGCCGCCAGACGTCACGGCACTGTCTCCGGCCTGCCCCGGCAGCGTAATACCGCCGCCTCCCGCACTGCCAGCCGAATCGGGCGGCAGCGCTTCGCCGGCATTGCCAGGCGGACGAACCCGCCCTACCGGAGGTAGGTTCGCGCCGCATTCCGTGATAGGCGGGCCCTGCTTGTGACGGAGACGCCATGCTGACCGATCGTGACTCGCTGCTCCGCAACCTGCACGAGCTGCGCAGCGAACACCGCGACCTCGACACCGTGATCGCGCGCCTCGTGGACCAGCCGATGGACCGGCTCCACCTCCAGCGGCTCAAGAAGCGCAAGCTGCTGCTCAAGGACGAGATCGGCCGGCTGGAAAGCCGCCTCATCCCGGACAGCATCGCTTGAGCCAGCCCTCCCCGGCCGCGCCGCAGCGCCTGCCCGACGACGCCGGCTGCCTGGTCGGCCTCGTGATGGGCAGCCAGTCGGACTGGCCGACCCTGAAGCACGCCGCCGACACGCTCCACGCCCTCGGCATCGCCCACGAGGCGCGCATCGTCTCCGCCCACCGCACCCCCGACCGCCTCGCCGAGTACGCGCGCGGCGCCAGGAACCGCGGCCTGCGCGTGATCGTCGCCGGCGCGGGCGGCGCCGCCCACCTGCCGGGCATGTGCGCCGCCTGGACGCCGCTGCCGGTGCTCGGCGTCCCCGTGGAGTCCGCGGTGCTGAACGGCGTCGACAGCCTGCTGTCCATCGTGCAGATGCCCGCCGGCATCCCGGTCGGCACCCTGGCCATCGGCCGCGCCGGCGCGGTCAACGCCGCCCTGCTCGCCGCCTCGATCCTGGCGCTGACCGACCCCGCGCTCGCCGCCCGCCTCGACGCCTACCGCGCCGCCCAGACCGAGGCCGTCGCCGGCGCCCCGTCTTGAACACCCCGTCTTGAACACCGTGTCTTGAACACCGCGTCCTGAACACCCCGTCCTGAACGGC
>CAXSER010000030.1:3860-14644 GCA_964236315.1 uncultured Acetobacteraceae bacterium
CGTCTTGAACACCGTGTCTTGAACACCGCGTCCTGAACACCCCGTCCTGAACGGCGCATCGTGACCCCCCCCTCCCCGCCCGACCCGTCCGCCGCGCCCGCCCCGCGCCCCGGCGCCCTGCCCCCGCTGGCCACCATCGGCATCGTCGGCGGCGGCCAGCTCGGCCGCATGTCCGCCATCGCCGCCGCCCGCCTCGGCTACCGCTGCCACGTCCTGACCCCCGAGACCGACAGCCCCGCCGGCCAGGTCTGCGACGAGGTCACCCTCGGCGACTTCGAGGACCCCGCGATCCTGCGCGCCTTCGCCGAGGCCGTGGACGTCGTCACCTTCGAGTTCGAGAACGTCAGCGCCGAGGGCCTCGACCTCCTCGCCTCGCTGCGCCCGGTGCACCCTTCTCCCGCCGTGCTCCGCCTCAGCCAGGACCGCATCGCCGAGAAGACCTTCCTCAACGACGCCGGCATCGGCACCGCCCCCTGGCGCGCCGTCCACGACCGCGAAGACCTCGACCGCGCCGCAGCCGACCTCGGCCTGCCCGCGATCCTCAAGACCACCCGCCTCGGCTACGACGGCAAGGGCCAGGCCCTCCTGCGCGCCCCCGCCGACCTCGACGCCGCCTGGGACGAACTGTCTCCCAAGCCCCTGATCCTCGAGGGCTTCGTCGACTTCGCCTGCGAGGTCAGCGTCGTGGTCGCCCGCGCCGCCGACGGCACGGTGTCCGCCTTCGACACCGTGGAGAACCGCCACCGCGACGGCATCCTCGACCTGACGCTGGCCCCCGCCCGCGTGTCCGACGACGTCGCCGCCCGCGCCCAGGACATCGCCCGCCAGGTCGCCGACGCCCTCGACCTGGTCGGCCTGCTCGCCGTGGAGATGTTCGTCGCCAGCAACGGCGCGGTCCTCGTCAACGAGATCGCGCCGCGCCCGCACAACTCCGGCCACTGGACGCTCGACGCCTGCCCCGCCAGCCAGTTCGAGCTGCACGTGCGCGCCGTCGCCGGCCTCCCTCTCCCCCAGGCCACCCGCCACTCCGACGCCGTGATGAAGAACCTCGTCGGCCCCGACGAGACCGCGCTGTGGCCCGCCGTGATGGCCGCCCCCGGCCTGATCGGCCACCTCTACGGCAAGGCCGAGGCCCGTCCCGGCCGCAAGATGGGCCACGTGACCCGCCTCTTCCCCCGCGGCGCCCTGCCCGGCGAGTTCGGCGTCCGCGCCGCCCTCGGCATCCTCGCCTCCGACCCCCCGGACGCCTGAAGCCCGCCACCCCAGGCAGCAAGGCAAGGCCTTCTTTTTCTGAAGAAAAAGAAGCAAAAAGACTTTGCCCATGGGGTCACAGGCATCCCGGGCAGGTCCGAACTCTTATGCGCAAAGTTCTTTGGTTCTTTCTTTCAAGAAAGAACTGCTTCCTTCCTGCGCAGCCAGCTCCGGCGGCCCGACGCTACCCCGCCGTCACCCCCAGCACCCGCGCCGCCTCCATCACGCAGCGCTCGAACGCCGCCGTCCCGTCGCCCGCCACGATCTCCGTCCCGCACTCCACGACCGCGCACGCCATCATCAGGTTGTCCGCCAGCCCGAACGCCTCGACCTCCAGCCCGTCCGGGTCGCGCCACGCCGCGCCGACCCGCACCGCCCCTGGCCAGCGCAGGCACCGCTCCAGATAGCGGCCCGCCCCGTTGCTCCACCCGAACACCGGCCGCCCCAGCGCCCGCGCGAACCCCAGCTCGTACGCCGTGCCGCCGTCCGCCCCCGGCCCGCGGAACGGCGTCAAATTCGCCACCAGCGCGTCGCACCCCCGGATGTGCGCCTCGTTGCGCCGCGCGATCGCCCGCGCCAGCGGCAGCGCCGCCCACGCCGCCGGCTCGCCCGGCAACGGGTCGAGCGGGAACACGCCCACCAGCCCGTGCCGCGCGCACAGCTGCTTCAGCCGCTCGCCCCGCTGCACGGCGTCGGGGAAGAACACGTCCGGCCCGGCCAGATAGACTCGCTTGCTCACCGCCGCATTGTGCGAAGGCCGGGGGCCGGGAGGCAAGCAAGGCCGGGCTCCGCCCGGACCCGCCAGGGGGAGCCCCCCTGGACCGGCCTTCTCAAGGGATGCGTTCCAAGGGCGCAGCCTTTGGCGGAGTCCAGAGGCAGCGCCTCTGGCCTTCCTGCCCTTCCGCCACGCAAACGCCTGCGCTACTGGAAAAGGCAGCACCCAGGACCCCCCATGCCCCCTGCCCTGTCCAGCAACGACATCCGCGCGACCTTCCTCGACTTCTTCGCCGCCCGCGACCACAGCGTGGTGGAGAGCAGCCCGCTGGTGCCGCGCAACGACCCGACGCTGCTGTTCACGGCCGCCGGCATGGTGCAGTTCAAGAACGTCTTCACCGGCCAGGAGCGCCGCCCCTACACCCGCGCCGCCACGGCGCAGAAGTGCCTGCGCGCCGGCGGCAAGCACAACGACCTCGACAACGTCGGCTACACCGCGCGCCACCACACCTTCTTCGAGATGCTCGGCAACTTCAGCTTCGCCGACTACTTCAAGCCGCTCGCCATCGAGCTGGCCTGGACCTTGCTGACCCGGACCTTCGGCCTCCCCGCCGACCGCCTGCTCGTCACCGTGTACCACACCGACGACGAGGCCGCCGCGCTGTGGCGCCGCATCGCCGGCCTCGACGATCGCCGCATCATCCGCATCGCGTCCGACGACAACTTCTGGCGCATGGGCGACACCGGCCCCTGCGGCCCCTGCTCGGAGATCTTCTACGACTACGGCGAGGGCGTCCCCGGCGGCCCCCCCGGCTCGCCCGACGAGGACGGCGACCGCTTCACCGAGATCTGGAACCTCGTGTTCATGCAGGACGAGGAGGGCCCGCCCCCCTCCCCTGGCGAGAAGGGCACCACCACGCCCCTGCCCCGCCCTTCCATCGACACCGGCATGGGCCTGGAGCGCATCGCGGCCGTGCTGCAGGGCGTGGGCGACAACTACGACACCGACACCTTCCGCGCCCTGATCGCGGCCAGCGCCGACGCCACCGGCCAGCCCACCGGGGGCGAGTTCCGCGCCAGCCACCGCGTCGTCGCCGACCACCTGCGCGCCACCGCCTTCCTGATCGCCGACGGCGTTCTCCCCTCCAACGAGGGCCGCGGCTACGTGCTGCGCCGCATCATGCGCCGTGCCATGCGCCACCTGCACCGCATGGGCACCCGCGACCCCGCCTTCGACCGCCTGCTCCCCGCCCTGGTGCGCCAGATGGGCGGCGCCTACCCGGAGCTGGTCCGCGCCGAGACCCTGATCGGCGAGACGATGCGGCTGGAGGAGACCCGCTTCAAGGCGATGCTGGAGCGCGGCCTCGGCCTGCTCTCCGAGGAGACCGCCCGCCTCGGCGGCGGCGAGACCCTCCCCGGCGACGTCGCGTTCAGGCTCTACGACACCTTCGGCTTCCCCCTCGACCTCACCCAGGACGCGCTCCGCGAGGAAGGCCGCGCCGTCGACGTCGCCGGCTTCGAGGCGGCGATGGCCGAGCAGCGCCGCCGGGCCCGCGCCGCCTGGGCCGGCTCCGGCGACGCCGGCACCGAGCGCGTCTGGTTCGAGCTGCGCGAGTCCGTCGGCCCCACCGAGTTCCTCGGCTACGCCACCGAGACCTCCGAGGCCCAGATCCTGGCCCTCGTCTCCGGCGGCGCGATCGTCGACCAGGCGGCCCCCGGCACCGAGGTCACGGTGATCCTCAACCAGACCCCGTTCTACGGCGAGAGCGGCGGCCAGGTCGGCGACACCGGCACCATCACCGGCCCCGGCGACCTGCGCATCGCCGTCACCGACACCCAGCGCCGCCTCGGCGACCTGTTCGTCCACCTCGGCCGCGTCGAGCAGGGCACGGCGCGTCCCGGCACCCCCGTCGCCGCCGAGGTCGACCACGCGCGGCGCACCGCCATCCGGGCCCACCACTCCGCGACCCACCTGCTGCACGAGGCCCTGCGCCGCCGCCTCGGCCCCCACGTCGCGCAGAAGGGCAGCCTGAACGCGCCCGACCGCCTGCGCTTCGACGTCAGCCAGCCCCGCCCCGTCACCGCCGAGGAGCTGTCCGCGGTGGAGGCCGAGATCAACGCCCGCATCCGCGAGAACACAGAGGTCACCACCCGCCTGATGACGCCCGAGGCCGCCGTCGCCGAGGGCGCGATGGCCCTGTTCAACGAGAAGTACGGCGACGAGGTCCGCGTCGTCGCCATGGGCGTACCCGACCTGGACGGCCACCGCGCCTGGTCGACGGAGCTGTGCGGCGGCACCCACGTCCGCCGCACCGGCGACATCGGCCTGTTCCGCATCGTCTCCGAATCCGCCGTCAGCGCCGGCGTGCGCCGCATCGAGGCCGTGACCGGCGCCGCCGCCGAGGCCCTGGTCGCCACCACCGAGGCCCGCCTCGCCCAGGCCGCCGCCGCCCTCAAGGTGAACCCCTCCGAGCTGGTCGAGCGCGTCGCCGCCCTGTCCGAGGACCGCCGCCGCCTGGAGCGCCAGGTCTCCGAGCTGCAGCGCCGCCTCGCCACAGAGGGCGCCGCCGCCGCCGTCGAGCAGATCGGCGCCGTCCGCCTCGCCGCGCGCAACCTCGGCGACGTCGCCGCCCGCGACCTGCGCGGCCTTGCCGAGACCATCGCCCGCCAGCTCGGCGAGTCCTCCGTGGTCGCCGCCGTCTCCACCGCCGAGGCCAAGGTCAGCATCGTGGTCGTGGTCTCCGACGACCTGACCGCGCGCCTCGGCGCCGTCGACCTGGTGCGCGCCGCCAGCACGGCGGTCGGCGGCAAGGGCGGCGGCGGCAAGCCCGGCGTGGCCCAGGGCGGCGGCCCCGACGTCGCCGGCGTGGACGCCGCCTTCGATGCCGTGCGCACGGCGATCGCGGCGCTGGGCTGAACCTTCGCGGGAGCGCGACCATGCGGCCGACGGCAAAACCCTGGCGTTCCCTGCCCGGCGCCGCGCGCCTGGCCTGGCTCCTCCCGCTGGCGGCCTGCGCGGGTGGGCCCGGCAGCGGCACCTGTGCCCTGCAGTGGCACTCCACCCTTCCCGTCGTGGTGCACCATGGCCTCGCCGTGGTGCCGGCGCGGATCAACGGCGAGACGGTCGGGCTGGCGGTCGACACCGGCGCGCAGCACACCACCGTCACCCCCGAGCTGGCCGCCGCCCTCGACCTGCGGCCCGACCCCGGCAGGAGCGGGGACCGCGTCGTGGGGATCGGCGGCAACGCCTACTCCCAGTCGGTCGGGCTGGAATCCCTGACGTTCGCCGGCGTCACCTACCGCAAGCTCGACGCGGCCGCCGCGTCCCTCGGCGCGCTGGGGCGCGGCGACATGCCGGCATCCGGCCTGGTCGGCGAGGACATGCTGTCGCGCTACGACGTCGGCTTCGACATCGGCCACCGCGAGATCAGCTTCTACACCGCGCGCGGCTGCGACACGGTGTCCCCGCCCTGGGGCGCCGCCACCCCGGTCCCCCTCCGCCTGTCCGAGCAGAACCATCTCGTGTTCCCCGTCGAGCTGGACGGCCACCGCCTCACCGCCATGCTCGACAGCGGCGCCGGCGGCGACCTCCTGCTCGACAGCGGCGCGGACGCGCTGGGCCTGACGCCCGCCATGCTCGCGCAGGACCGCGTCGTGAGCGGCACCGGCGTCGGCGAGCGCACGGTCACCAGCCGCCTGCACCGCCTCGCCACCCTCAGGGTCGGCGACGAGACGATCCAGGCCCCCCTGCTCGCGGTGTCCGACGGCACGGTGCCCGGCGTCGACCTGATCCTGGGCATGGGCTTCCTGCACGACCGGCAGGTGTTCGTCTCCCACGCCACGGCGCGGATGTTCGTCCGCAGCAACGCCGGCGCCCCGCGACTCGCGGAAGGCCACGAGTAGCAGGCAAGCCCGGGCTCCACCCGGACCCGTCAGGCGGAGGTGGCCAAAGGTTCCGACGATCCGCCTGGATCGCCGGAAAGGCCACCGGAGGAAGCCGCCCCTGGACCGGCCTCCTCAAGTCAGGGGATCAAGGCCCCGGGCCCTTCGCAGGACCAGGGGCGGCGCCCTCACCCCACCCCGTGCCCCCGCAGCCAGGCGATCGCCTTCTCCCACCCTGCCTCCGCGTCGACCTTGCGGTAGCTCGGCCGGTAGTCCGCGTGGAACCCGTGCGGCGCATCTGGGAACGTCACGATCTCCACCGTCCCCCCCGCCGCCCGCGCCCGGCTCGCCGCCGTCGCCACGTCCTCCGCCGCGATGCTGGTGTCCTGCCCGCCGTACAGCCCGAGCAGCGGGCAGTGCAGAAGCCCTGCCAGGTCCAGCGGGCTGTGCGGCTGGATGTCAGTGTCCGGCGTATCCACCGGCCCGTACCACGCCACCGCCGCCCGCAGCGACGTGTTGTGCTCTGCATACAGCCAGACGTCGCGCCCGCCCCGGCAGAACCCCATCACCCCCAGCCGCCCGCCATCCCCCCGCTCCGCCGCCTGCGTCGCCCACGCCGCGGTCGAGTCCAGGTCCGACAGTACGACCGCATCCGGCGCCTTGCTGATCACGTCGCGCACGATCCGCTGCGCATCCGTCATCTTCGAGAGGTCCGCGATCCGCGCATACAGCTCCGGCGCCACCGCCAGGTACCCGAGCCGCGCCAGTCGCCGGCACACATCCTTGATATAGTCGTGGACCCCGAAGATCTCCTCGATCACCAGCACCACCGGGAACGGCCCAGCCCCCTCCGGCCGCGCCCGGTACCCCGGCAGCACGCCGTCGGCCACCGGCACCTGCACCTCCCCCGCCACCAGCCCCGCCGCGCCGGTGTGGATCGCCTGCGCCTCCACCGTCGTCGTCGCCAGCGTCAGCCCCGAGATCAGCCCGCTCATCACGAAGCCCCGCCGCGCCAGCGGGAACCGCGCGAGCCCCTCCGCCCCGCCGCCGACAACGCCGTCCACCACCGGGTCAGTCATGGGCCATCTCCTTGCGCAGCCGCTCGTCGATACGGTCGAGGAACGCCTGCGTGTTCATCCACGCCTGCCCCGGCCCCACCAGCACGGCGAGATCCTTGGTCATCGCCCCGGATTCCACCGTCTCGATGCACACCCGCTCCAGCGCGTCCGCGAACGCCGTGACATCGGGCGTGGCATCGAACCGCCCGCGATACGCGAGTCCCCGCGTCCAGGCGAAGATCGAGGCGATCGGGTTGGTGCTGGTCTCGCGCCCGCGCTGGTGCTCTCGGAAGTGGCGCGTGACAGTGCCGTGCGCCGCCTCGCTCTCCACCGTCTGCCCGTCCGGGCTCAGCAGCACGCTGGTCATCAGCCCGAGGCTGCCGAACCCCTGCGCCACGATGTCGCTCTGCACGTCGCCGTCGTAGTTCTTGCACGCCCACACGTAGCCGCCCGACCACTTCAGCGCGCTGGCCACCATGTCGTCGATCAGCCGGTGCTCGTAGGTCAGCCCGCGCGACGCGAACTGCTCGGCGAACTCCGCGTCGAACACGTCCTGGAAGATGTCCTTGAACAGCCCGTCGTACGCCTTGAGGATCGTGTTCTTGGTCGACAGGTACACCGGGAAGTCGCGCGTCAGCCCGTAGTTGAAGCTCGCGCGGGCAAAGCCCTCGATCGAGGCGCGGGTGTTGTGCATCCCCATCGCCACGCCCGGCCCCTGGAACTCGTGCACCGAGAGGATCTGCGCCCGCTCGCTCTCGTCCGCCGGCTGGTACACCAGGCTCACCCGCCCAGGCCCGGGCACGCGCATCTCGCTGGCCCGGTAGATGTCGCCGTAGGCGTGGCGCCCGATGACGATCGGCCGGCTCCAGTGCGGCACCAGGCGCGGCACGTTGCTGCAGATGATCGGCTCGCGGAAGATGGTGCCGTCGAGGATGTTGCGGATGGTGCCGTTCGGGCTGCGCCACATCGCCTTGAGGCTGAACTCGCGCACCCTGGACTCGTCGGGCGTGATGGTCGCGCACTTCACGCCCACGCCGTACTGCCGGATCGCGTGCGCCGCCTCGACCGTCACCCGGTCCCCGGTCTCGTCGCGATGCTCGATCCCGAGGTCGTAGTACTTCAGGTCGACATCGAGATAGGGCAGGATCAGCCGCTCGCGGATGGTGCCCCAGATGATGCGGGTCATCTCGTCGCCGTCGAGCTCGACGACCGGGGTCTTCACAGTGATCTTCGCCATCGCACCGCCCTCAGGCCGGCGCCCGGCACCCGCCTGGGTACCGCCGGAACCGGCGCGTCGAGAGTGCAACGCAACAATCAGGTCGGCAAGGCAGCCGCCCCTCCTCCGCCGGGAGCAGGGCCGGCCGCCACGGCGACCGACCGGCAGACGTCAGTGGTTCTTGCCGCGCCCGGTGGCGCCCTGCAGGGCATCGATGCGCTTGGACGCGTCGGCCTTGCTCAGCGAAGGGTCGAACTCCTCGCCCGCCTCCTCGCACAGCGTCTTGAGGTAGGACGCCTGCGCCCCGGTCATGGTCTCGCCGCCGGTGGTCCACTGGTCCGGGTCCTTGACCGTGTTGGACGGCGGCCCGTCCTGCGCGTCGGTCTTGGGGTTGGCTGTCGCGGAGGACGGCGTCGCCTGCTCGTCCGCGTCGGTCTTGCTGCGTGTTGTCATGATGCGAGAACGCCCTTGTGCCTGTTTCGTTCCATGCAATCCGGAGAACCTTCGAAGTCAGGCAAGGCCAGGGGCCCTGCCCCTGGACCCCGCCAAGGGCTGCGCCCTTGGAACGCATCCCTTAAGCGACGCCGGTCCAGGGGCGGCTCCCCACAGTGGCCCTTCCAACGATCCAAGCGGATCGTCGGAACCTTTGGCCACCTCCGCCTGGCGGGTCCGGGCAGAGCCCGGCCTTGCTTACTGCCTCAGCGCTGGTACGGCGAGGGCAGCAGCACGCCGATCCCCACCCTGCGCAGCCCGCCTGGCCCCGGCACGATCACCGAGGCATCCGGATCGTAGTCGGTCAGCAGCTCGCGGCACGCACCGCACGGCGGCACCACGGCGATCAGCCCGGCCGGCTCCTCCGGCTTGGGGTGGCGCAGCGCCACGGCGCACTCGACCGTGCCGTCGCCCTCCAGGATCGCCCGCCCCAGCGCGGTGACCTCGGCGCACACCTGCATCCGCCCGACCGTGGCACCCAGGTGCAGCCCGGTCCAGATCCGCCCGTCCCGCCCGCGCAACGCCGCCGACACCATGTGCCAGAACGGACGGTAGTGCCGCACCAGCACCGCATGCGCCGCCTCGACCAGCTCCACGTCGGCGACGGACAGCCCGGCGGTGTCGATCCCCCCCGCGGCCGCCGACGCGTCGAGCACGCCCGATGCGCTACTCGGGCACACCCTCGCTCTCCTCTTCCGGCTCCGGCGCGCCCATCATCGTGTTCGTGACGACGCCGGACTGGTCGCGGACCTTCTTCTCGATGCCCTCCGCCAGCTCGGGATGGTCGCGCAGGTACTGCTTGGAGTTCTCGCGCCCCTGGCCGATGCGCTGGCTGTCGTAGCTGAACCAGGCGCCGGACTTCTCCACCACGTTGGCCTTCACGCCGAGGTCGATCAGCTCGCCGATCTTGCTGATGCCCTCGCCGTACATGATGTCGAACTCGACTTGCCGGAACGGCGGCGCCAGCTTGTTCTTGACCACCTTCACCCGCGTCTGGTTGCCCACCACCTCGTCGCGGTCCTTGATCTGCCCGATGCGGCGGATCTCCATGCGGATCGAGGCATAGAACTTCAGCGCGTTGCCGCCGGTCGTGGTCTCGGGATTGCCGAACATCACGCCGATCTTCAGCCGGATCTGGTTGAGGAAGATCAGCATGGTCTTGGACTTGCTGACCGAGCCCGTCAGCTTGCGCAGCGCCTGGCTCATCAGCCGCGCGTGCAGACCGACATGGGTGTCGCCCATCTCGCCCTCCAGCTCGGCACGCGGCACCAGGGCGGCCACGCTGTCGATCACCACGATGTCGATGGCGCCCGAGCGCACCAGCGTGTCGCAGATCTCCAGCGCCTGCTCGCCGCCGTCCGGCTGGCTGAGCAGCAGATTGTCCACGTCCACGCCCAGCTTGCGCGCGTAGATCGGGTCGAGCGCGTGCTCGGCGTCGATGAACGCGCAGGTGCCGCCCTTGCGCTGCGCCTCGGCGATGGCGTGCAGGGCGAGCGTCGTCTTGCCCGAGCTCTCCGGCCCGTAGATCTCCACGATGCGCCCGCGCGGCAGCCCGCCGATGCCCAGCGCCAGGTCGAGCCCGAGCGAGCCGGACGAGATCACCTCGATCTGCTCGTCGCCCGCCTTGGCGCCCATGCGCATGATCGAGCCCTTGCCGAAGGCGCGCTCGATCTGCCCCAACGCCGCTTCCAGCGCCTTGTTCTTTTCCATGCCGCGTCCTTCCCCTGGGGCTTCCACAACCTCACCGAGTGGTCCCGGCGGCATAGCTCTTGGTTTGCGTGTCACAGGCGGAACTGTGTCACAGGTGGCGGCGCCGCAGCAAATGTGTCCATGCCGGGGAATTAGGCACGTGTTCCCCATCTGTTCAAGAGCGCGGAACGGCTTTCCGCACACGTCGGCGTGGCAGCCGACACGCCGGTCCGCGGCGCCCGGATCAGCCCCGCGGCCCGGCCACCCGCGCCACCAGCTCCAGCAGCGCCCGCGCGGCGTACGGCTTGGCCAGGAACTCCACACCGGCCCCCGCCGCCCGCGCCCTGAGCGCCGCGCCCGCGTAGCCGGAGGCCAGGACCGCCGGCAGCCCCGGCACCCGCAGACGCAGGGCGTCGACGAGCGCGAGCCCGTCGCCATCCGGCAGCGCCTGGTCGACCACCACCGCGCAGGGCACCACCCCG
>CAXSER010000031.1:0-14616 GCA_964236315.1 uncultured Acetobacteraceae bacterium
GGAGGACGCGCAGGCGGCGCCGGCGCTGGCGGCGCTGGAGCGGGCGGAGGAGGCGCTGGCGGAGGCGGAGACGCTGCTCAGCCGGCTCGGGCGCGACGCCGAGGCGGACCCGCGGGCGCTGGAGGCCACGGAGGAGCGGCTGTTCGCGCTCAGGGCGGCGTCGCGCAAGCATTCCACGCCGGTGGCGGGGCTGGCGGACCTGCTCGTGTCGCTGCAGGGGCGGCTGCAGGCGCTGGAGACGGGGGCGGCCAGCATCGTGGCGCTGGAGGCCGAGGCGGCGGCGGCGCGGGTGTCCTACGATGCGGCGGCGGTGCGGCTCACGCAGGCGCGGGAGGCGGCGGCGGCGCGGCTGGCCGGCGCGGTGGGGCGCGAGCTGCCGCCGCTGCGGCTCGACCGGGCGCGGTTCTTCGCGGAAGTGGTGCCGCTGCCGGTCGAGCAGGCGGGGCCGCTGGGCATGGAGACGGTGCGGTTCCTGATCGCGACCAACCCTGGGCAGGCGCCGGGGCCGCTGGGGCGGGTGGCGTCGGGGGGCGAGCTGTCGCGGCTGATGCTGGCGCTCAAGGTGGTGCTGGCGAGCGGGTCGCCGGTGCCGACGCTGGTGTTCGACGAGGTGGACGCGGGGATCGGCGGCGCCACGGCGGCCGCGGTGGGCGAGCGGCTGTCGCGTGTGGCGGAGGGGGTGCAGGTGCTGGTGGTGACGCACTCGCCGCAGGTCGCCGCGCGGGGGGCGTCGCACCTGATGGTGGCCAAGCGGGAGGCGAAGGGGCGCACGGAGACGCGGGTGCTGCCGCTGGACGGGGGGCAGCGGCGGGAGGAGATCGCGCGGATGCTGGCGGGCGAGGTGATCACCGAGGCGGCACGGGCGGCGGCCGACAGCCTGCTGGGGGCAGCGTGAGGAAGGAAGGAAGGCCAGAGGCCCTGCCTCTGGACTCCGCCAAAGGCAGGGCCTTTGGAAACCTTTCGTCTGGGCCTGTGCCTCATTGTGCCGGTCCAGGGGCGCTGCCCCTGGCGGGTCCAGGGCAGGGCCCTGGCCTTGCTTGCCGATGACGCGGCCCGCCACCGAGATCGCGCCCGAGGAGCTGAACGCCGACGAGGCGGGCCTGGAGCTGGCCCGGCTGGCCGCCGAGATCGCGGGCCACGACCGCGCCTACCACGAGCGTGACGCGCCGGAGGTCACGGACGCGGAGTACGATGCGCTGCGGGCGCGCAACGTGGCGATCGAGGCGCGTTTCCCGGCGCTGATCCGAGGGGACAGCCCGTCGGCGCGGGTAGGGGCGTTGCCGGACCAGGGGTTCGCCAAGGCGTCGCACCTGGTGCCGATGCTGAGCCTGGACAACGTGTTCGACGCGGCGGGCTTCGCCGAATTCGGGGCGCGGGCGCGGCGGTTCCTCGGGCTGAAGGAGGGGCCGCTGCCGCTGGTGGGGGAGCCGAAGATCGACGGGCTGTCGATCTCGCTGACCTATCGCGACGGGCGGTTCGCCAGCGGGGCGACGCGGGGCGACGGCAGCACCGGGGAGGACGTGACCGCGAACCTGCGGACGATGGAGGCAGTGCCGGAGCGGCTGGATGGCCCCTGCCCCGCGCTGATCGAGGTGCGCGGCGAGGTGTTCATGACCAAGGCGGACTTCCTGGCGCTCAACGCCGCACAGGCGGAGGCGGGGGGCAAGGTGTTCGCCAACCCGCGCAACGCGGCGGCGGGGTCGCTGCGCCAGCTCGACGCGAAGGTCACGGCGGGGCGCAGGCTGGGGCTGTTCGCCTATGCCATGGGGCAGGCGAGCGAGGCGCCGGCGGAGACGCACTGGGGGTGGCTGGAGCGGCTGCGGGGCTGGGGGTTCGCGGTCAACCCGCTGTCCGAGCGGCTGGAGGACGAGGGCGGGGCGGCGGGCTTCCAGGAGCGCATCGGGCTGGCGCGCGGCGAGCTGCCGTACGACATCGACGGGGTCGTCTACAAGATCGACGTGCTGGCGCTGCAGCGCAGGCTGGGGTTCGTGGGGCGGGCGCCGCGCTGGGCGACGGCGTGGAAATTCCCGGCGGAGCGGGCGACCACCGTGCTGGAGGCCATCCATATCCAGGTCGGGCGGACGGGGGCGCTGACGCCGGTGGCGTGGCTGGCGGCGATCAACGTGGGCGGCGTGCTGGTGACGCGGGCGACGCTGCATAATGAGGACGAGATCGCGCGGCTGGACGCGCGGGTCGGCGACACGGTGGTGGTGCAGCGCGCGGGGGACGTGATCCCGCAGGTCGTCTCCGTGCTGGTGGAGCACCGGCCGGAGGGCAGCGTGGCGTGGGTGCCGCCGGCGGTGTGCCCGGCGTGCGGGAGTGCGGCGACGCGGGCGGCCGACGAGGTGGTCAGGCGGTGCTCGGGCGGGCTGGTGTGCCCGGCGCAGGCGATCGAGCGGCTGGTGCACCTGGTGTCGCGGCTGGCGTTCGACATCGAGGGCCTGGGCGAGAAGACGATCCGCGAGTTCCACGACGCGGGGCTGATCGCCGAGCCCGCGGACATCTTCCGCCTCGGCGCGCACGAGGCGGAGATCGCGGTGCGCGAGGGCTGGGGCGAGGTGTCGGCGCGCCGGCTGATGGCGGGGATCGAGGCGCGGCGCACGATCGGGCTGGCGCGGTTCATCTACGCGCTGGGAATACGGCGCATCGGCGAGCAGAACGCGCGGCTGCTGGCGCGGCACTACGGCTCGTTCGCGGCGTGGCGGGGGCAGATGCTGGCGGCGACCGAGGTGGGCTCGGACGCGCGCCTCGCGCTGGGGTCGATCCTGCGCATCGGGCCGGCGATCGCGCAGGAGCTGGCGGAGTTCGTCGCCGTGCCGCGCAACGTGGCCAGCATGGACGCGCTGGCGGCGCAGCTCGCGATCGAGGACGAGGTGGCGCCGGAAGGCGGCGCGCTGGCGGGCAGGCTGGTGGTGTTCACGGGGAGCCTGGCGCGCATGACCCGGCCGGAGGCGAAGGCGCGGGCGGAGGCGATGGGGGCGCGGGTCACGGACAGCGTGTCGAGGAAGACCGACCTGGTGGTGCTGGGGGCGGACGCGGGGTCGAAGGCGAGGAAGGCGGCGGAGCTGGGGGTGAGGACGGCGAGCGAGGCGGAGTGGCTGGCGATGGCGGGGGTGGAGGTGCCTGAGGAAGGCCAGGGCTCTGCCCTGGACCCGCTGGGGGCCGCG
The DNA here is from genome assembly GCA_964236315.1 of uncultured Acetobacteraceae bacterium. Lineage (GTDB taxonomy): Bacteria > Pseudomonadota > Alphaproteobacteria > Acetobacterales > Acetobacteraceae > CAXSEF01. Next base: position 3,168 of record CAXSER010000031.1, read on the forward strand.
CCCCCAGACCCGCACACGTAGGGGTTTCCGGCGCAGGCTCCGTCGGGGTTTCGAAGGCCGGGCCTTCTGGCGGCCCCTGGTCTTGCCTGTCCTAGGTTTTCGCCAGCCAAGCGGCGAACCGCTGCTCCAGCCGCGTCTGGTTGTCGCGCCAGAACTGCGCGTCCACCGGCAGGGCGGTGCTCAGGTCCGGCGTCTCCGTGGCGGTGTCCGGCGTGTCGCCGGTCGGCGCCGGGGGCCGGGTGACCGGCAGCCACGGCACCAGCGCCGTCAGGGCGCCCTGGCGCGCCGCGTCGGCGGCGAAGGCCAGCAGGTGCTCGGCGTCGGCGGTGTTGGCGCCGCCCTTGACCACCGCCCAGCCCTCGACGCCGAGCAGGCTGTGGGCCCACTGCAGGCCGAAGCTGCTGTGCTCGGCGCGGTTGCTCTGCACCACCACGCGGCTGTCGGCCGAGGTGAACAGCACCGCGCCGGAGCCGATCAGCATCGGCGTGTCGGAGGCGGCGTCGTACCAGACGAGGTAGGGGCGCAGCTGGTCCAGCTTGCGGAACGCGCGGTCCACGCCGCTGTCGTTGCGCAGCGTGGCGTAGACGTCGCCCGGGGCGACGCCGTCGGCCAGCAGGGCGATCTCCAGGGTCTGGCGGGCGCCGCGCAGCAGGCCGCGCTTGCCGGGGTGCTTGGCGACGTCCCAGAAGTCGGCCCAGCTCGGCACGCCCTGGAACTTCTCCGTGTTCCAGGCGAGCACCGTGCCCCAGGCCAGCGCCGGCACCGCGCAGTCCGAGGGCGCGGGCACCACGAAGCGGTCGCGCCCCAGCATCTTCGCCGTGTCGAGATGCTCCAGCAGCCCGGCGCCGCAGCCCTCCGACAGTGCGGCGCCGTCGGCCAGGACCACGTCCCAGGCGGCCGCGTTGTCGCGCAGGGCGTCGAGGTTGCCGGTCCACACGAGGTCGGCGGCGGCGAGCCCGGACTCCGCGTCGAACGGCTGGAGCACGGCCTGGCGCAGGGCGGCGCGCAGGCGGGCGTCGTCGGGGATGGCGACCGCGAGGTCGCGCGCGCACGCCGGTCGGGCCTGGTGGGCGGCGAGCGCGACGAGGCAGCAGCCTGTCGCGAGCCACGTCCGGAACAGCGTCACGTTGTCGCCCTCCCGGCGCGCAGTCCGTGCCAGGATAGCGTCGGGTGCGTGGCGGTCGCAATGACACGTCCTGCGGAGCCCGTGCGGCGACCGCGCCGGCCGGGTCGTGTTCCGCAACCCGGTGCGGCGCGGGGCGTTGTCGGCGCGGGGCCGGTCGATGCCGGCCCGGATCGAGTCATACAGGAGCATACCCAATGGCCGCCAGCGACATCTCCGACGACGCCCGCGAACAGATCAAGCAGCTGCGCGAGCAGGTCCAGTCGCTCATGGCCGACCGCGTCAACCCGGCGCTGTCCTCGGCCGCCTCGCGCCTGCAGAGCACCGCCGCGCAGGCGCAGGACTACGCCAGCAGCGCCCGCGAGTATGCCGGCACGGCGCGCGACTACGCGTCCGACCAGGCCGATGTGCTGTCCGGCCAGGTGAAGGACCGTCCGCTGGTGGCGGTGCTGATCGCAGCGGCGATCGGCTATCTCGTCGGCCGCATCGCGAGCTGATCGCCGATGCGCACCCTTCGCCTCGCCCAGGTCGCCGCGCAGGCGGAGGGGCTCATCGTCAAGCGGACCGCGCTGCGCTACGGCAGGCGGGCTGCCTACGGGGCGGTCGCGGCCGTGTTCGCGATCGCGCTGCTTGTCATGGTTCACGTGGCCAGCTGGTTCGCCCTGACCGGCTTCGGCAGCATCACGCCGTTCTGGTCGAGCGTGATCGTGCTCGGCGTGGACCTGCTGCTCGCCGGGCTGTTCGCCCTGCTGGCACGCGGCACGCTGCCTGACCCGGTCGAGCGGGAGGCGCGCGAGCTGCGCGACCGTTCGCTGCTGGAGCTGCGCAACACGGCGTTGCTGGGCTTCGCGCTCGGGCCGGCCGGGCGGGTCGCCGGGCGTGGCGCGTTCGGGATGGCGAAGCGGCTGGTCGGGCGCAAGAAGCGCTGAGGCAAGGTCGAGGCTCTGCCGCGAGCTCCGCCAGGGCGAGCCGCCCCTGGACTGGCCTTACTTAAGGAGGCCGGTCCAGGGGCGGCTCGCCCCTGGCGGGTCCGGGCAGAGCCCGGGCTTGCTCTCCTGGCGTTGCGCCGCGGGCTCTTGCCTCGGGCCGGGTTTGTTGCATTGTTCCGGCGCCATGCGCCCGTAGCTCAACTGGTCAGAGCTGACCGCTCATAACGGTCTGGTTACAGGTTCGAGTCCTGTCGGGCGCAGGCGGCCCCTGCCCTTCCCCTCGGTGGCGCTGTGCTTGCGACGGGGGGGCCGCGCCTCTAGTTACGGCGTGCAAGCCCGGGAGAGCCGACGATGGCCAGCTACCAGTATGTCTACGTGATGAAGGACGTGACCAAGGCCTACCCGGGCGGTCGCGAGGTGTTCAAGGGCATCACCCTGTCGTTCCTGCCGGGCGTGAAGATCGGCGTGCTCGGCGTCAACGGGGCGGGCAAGTCGACGCTGCTCAAGATCATCGCCGGGATCGAGACCGAGTACGGCGGCGAGGCCTGGGCGGCGGAGGGGGCGCGGGTCGGCTACCTGAGCCAGGAGCCGAAGCTGGACGAGACCAAGACGGTCGCGGGCAACGTGGCGGAGGCGTTCGGGCCGCTGCAGGCGGCGATGACCCGGTTCAACGCGATCTCCGAGGAGTTCGCCGAGCCGATGGACGACGAGCGGATGAACACGCTGCTCGCCGAGCAGGCGGAACTGCAGGAGAAGATCGACGCCGAGGACGGGTGGGACCTGGACCGGCGCATCGAGATTGCCCTGGACGCGCTGCGCTGCCCCGCGCCTGACAGCCCGGTGACGTCGCTGTCGGGCGGCGAGAAGCGGCGGGTGGCGCTGTGCCGGCTGCTGCTGGAGAAGCCGGACCTGCTGCTGCTCGACGAGCCGACGAACCACCTCGACGCGGAGAGCGTGTCGTGGCTGGAGCGCACGCTGCGCGACTACGAGGGCACGGTGATGGTGGTCACCCATGACCGCTACTTCCTGGACAACGTGACCAACTGGATCCTCGAGATCGAGCGCGGGCGAGGCTATCCGTTCGAGGGCAACTACTCCTCGTGGCTGGACCAGAAGCGCAAGCGGCTGCAGCAGGAGGAGAAGGAGGAGAGCTCGCGCCAGCGCGCACTTGCCGCCGAGCAGGAGTGGATCCAGTCCTCGCCGCGCGCGCGCCAGACCAAGAGCCGGGCGCGTATCGCCAAGTACGAGGAGATGCTGGCCAAGTCGGCGGAGCTGTCGGGGGGTGTCGCCGACATCGTCATCCCGCCGGGGCCGCGTCTGGGCGGGATCGTCATCGAGGCGGAGGAGCTGCGCAAGTCGTTCGGCAACCACGTGCTGATCGACGACCTCGACTTCAAGCTGCCGCCAGGGGGCATCGTCGGCGTGATCGGGCCGAACGGGGCGGGCAAGACCACGCTGTTCAAGATGATCACCGGCAAGGAGCACCCGGACGCGGGGCGGCTCACCGTCGGGGAGACGGTCAAGCTGGGCTACGTCGATCAGAGCCGCGACAGCCTGGACGACACCAAGAACGTCTGGGAGGAGATCAGCGGGGGCACCGACGTGATCTACCTGGGCAAGCGGGCGGTGCCGTCGCGGGCCTATGTCGGCGCATTCAACTTCAAGGGGGCGGACCAGCAGAAGAAGGTCGGCATCCTGTCGGGCGGCGAGCGCAACCGGGTACACCTGGCGAAGATGCTCAAGAGCGAGAGCAACGTCATCCTGCTCGACGAGCCGACCAACGACCTCGACATCGACACGCTCCGGGCGCTGGAGGATGCGCTGGCGGACTTCGCGGGGTGCGTCGTGGTGATCAGCCACGACCGCTGGTTCCTGGACCGGCTGGCGACGCACATCCTGGCGTTCGAGGGCGACAGCCATGTCGAGTGGTTCGAGGGCAACTTCGAGGCGTACGAGGCGGACAAGCGGCGGCGCCTCGGTGCCGACGCCACCGAGCCGCACCGGATCAAGTACCGGCCTATCGCGCGCTGAGGGAGCGGGGCTCTCGGCGCCGGCGGTGAGGCGAGTGATCCGGACGGCGCGGCTGGTGCTCACCGCGGTCGGTTCGGGCGATCTCGCGGAGCTGCAGGCGCTCAAGACCGATCCGGGGGCGTATGCGCTGATGCTCGGCGGCGTGCGTCGCGTGCCGCAGGTGGCCGAGGAGCTGGCGCAGGACCTGAACCTGTGGGCGGCGCTGGGCACGGGCATGTTCACGGTGCGCGAGGCGGGGGTGTTCCGCGGCATTGCCGGAGTGCACCAGCGGCCGGACGGGCGGGGCGTCGGGTTGCGGTTCTGCCTGTGGCCCGCGGCGCGCGGGCGGGGCCTGGCGCGTGAGGCGGCGTCGGCGGCGCTGGGGCATGCGCACGCGGCGGGGCTTTCGCGGATCATCGCGGTGGCGCGCGACAGCAACTTCGCGTCGCGGCTGGTGCTGGGCGGGATCGGGATGCAGGAGTGCGGCGGGTTCGAGCGGGACGGGCAGACGATGGTCGTCTACGAGAGCGTGCGCTGAGGCCTGGGGGCGGCCGGGTGCGATCGGTCGGGCCGGGAGCAGGCAGGGCTGGGCCCTGCCCGGACCCGCAAAGGGCCGGGAGGCCCCTTGATCCCGGCACTTGGGGAAGGCTCCGGTTCCGCTGGCCGGGTGCGGGTTTTCGGGGGCAAGCCGTTTTGGGGGGCCAGGGTTGGAACCCCTGGCCTTCTCCGCCTCAGCCGGGATTGACCTGGTGGCGCATCGCGGTGATCAGCGCGTCGACGTCGTTGTTGTTGCGGCTGAGGAAGCTCGCGTAGTCGCTTCGCTGGGTCAGGCGCAGGCTGGTGCCTTCGGCGACCACGTCGACGATGCGGCTCTGGCCGCCATCCTGGCCGACCACCCACTGCACGGTGACGTCGTTGGAGCTGGGGCGGTGGATGATGCTGCCGACGTAGGCGTCGCCGCCGCGGTCCTGGGTGCCGGTCAGGGTGTAGGAGACGCCGCGATACTCGCCGAGGTGGCCGACGATGCTGTTGATCAGGACGCCGTGGAACAGGTCGGAGTACTGCTTCTGCTGCGCGGGGGTGGCGGTGCGCCAGAAGCGGCCGAGGCAGAACTGCGCGATCAGGTTGACGTCCACGCCGCGCTCGATCACCGGGGCGAGGCGGCGCTGCTTGTCGGCAGCGTCGCCGGGGCTGTTGACGATGCCGATCAGGGTGTCGCCGAAGCTGCGCACGAAGGCGTTGGCGGAGGCGTCGTCGGCGCGGGCCTGGGGGATGGCCCCGGGGACGGCAAGGCAGGCCAGGGCGGCGGCGGAGAGCATCAGGAGCGAACGTCGACTCAGCATGGATGACCCCTCGACTTGAGCGCCGGAAGCGGCGGACACGGTGCGGCGGTGCGGGGCGCTGGCCGTGCGTCCCGCAGCGCCATGATAGCATTGAAGTTCGGCGTGCGCGCCAGGGCTTGTGGCCGGCGCGGGGTCCGGGCCGCCGAGGACGTCGCGCGCCCGGCTAGCGTGCCGGCGCGTCCCAGCTCGGCGGCGTGGCGCGGTTGTCGTCGCGCAGGGACTCGATCTGCGAGGTGCGGTGCTGGCGCGACAGGCTGCGGATGGTGGCGTAGGGGTCGAGCGCGGTCTTGTTGATGGAGTCGAGGTCGCCGAGGACGCGCGAGCGGCCGTCCACGATGCCCGTGCCGTAGCGCGCCCAGTTCAGGGTCAGCAGGCCGTAGCCGCGTGGCACGTAGAAGAACGGGTCGAGCGCCGAGTCCACGCCGTAGCCGGTGGCGTCGCGCGGGTTGGACGGGCCGAGCAGCGGCAGGAACAGGTAGGGCCCCGACGGCAGGCCCCACAGCGCCAGCGTCTCGCCGAAGTCGGCCTCGTGGGAGGCGTAGCCCCAGCCGCTGGCGACGTCGAAGATCCCGAGGACACCGACGCTGGAGTTGATCAGGAAGCGCATGAAGGTGTCGCCGGCGCGACGCGGCTTGGTCTGGATCACGTCGTTGGCGAACAGCACGGGGCTGCTGAGATTGGCCAGCACGTTGTGGATGCCGCCGCGCACGGGATTGGGCAGCACGTAGACGTAGGCCTGCGCCACCGGCTTGAGGGCGTAGGTGTCGAGCGTGTTGCTGACCCGGTAGGAGAACCGGTTGGCCGGCTCGTAGGGGTCGTTGTTCTGGCGGAACTCGGCCTGGGCCTCGGGGTCGCTGGCCGGGGGCTTGGTGGCGCAGCCGGCAAGGGTGACGAGACCGGCAGCGAGCAGCAGCCTGGTCGCGGGGAGCAGGGAAGGCATCAGGGCGGCGCGCATGTGTTCCTCGGATCAGCCCGGCTCGCCGGCCAGACCCGCGAAGCAGGACGGTCGCCAAGCGGGCATGCAGGCGGTATTGTGTCTAGCATGAACGATCCGGCACGCAATGTCGGCTTCGGCGTGGCGGGGACCCGGGCGGGGCATGGCTGTGGCCGATTTCCCACGCCCTCGCCGGCGGGCATGCCCCCGCCCGGCGGGCCGGCCGACGGCGACCGGACAAGGCGCGGGCCGGTTGTACCCGGACGGGCTGGCTGCGGCGAGGCCGGGCGTGGGCTGGCCGGGCGTGGGCAGGCTGGCGTGGTGGAGGGCCGACGGGCGGCCATGAGGCAGGGCGAGGGGCAGGAGAGAGCATGAACGAGATGTCGCGAGCGGCGCAGGCCGCCCCGGAGCTGCCGACCCTGGAGCGCTGGCTGACCGGGCCGCGCGTGCATGCCCTGCCGGCGCCGATCACCGGGCATCCGGCGCCCAAGCTGAGCTTCGAGTTCTTCCCGCCGCGCACCGATGCGCTGGAGTCGCAGCTGTGGGCGTGCATACGCAGGCTGGAGCCGCTGGCGCCGGACTTCGTGTCGGTGACCTACGGGGCGGGCGGGTCGACGCAGGCGCGCACGCATTCCACGGTGACGCGGCTGGTGCGCGAGACGACGCTGACGCCTGCGGCGCACCTGACCTGCGTCGGCGCGTCGCGCGACGAGGTCGACGCGGTGGCGCGCGACTACTGGGAGAACGGGGTGCGCCACATCGTGGCGCTGCGCGGCGACGCGCCGCAGGGCGAGGCGAACTACGAGCCGCATGCCCAGGGGTATGCCTACGCCTCGGACCTGGTGGCGGGGCTGAGGCGGGTGGCGCCGTTCGAGATCACGGTGGCGGCGTATCCGGAGACCCATCCCGGCGCGGCCAACCCGCAGGCGGACCTGGACAACCTCAAGCGCAAGCTCGACGCCGGCGCCACGCGGGCGATCACCCAGGTCTTCTTCGACACGGAGACCTACCTGCGGTTCCTGGACCGGGCGCTGGCAGCGGGGATCACGGCGCCGCTGGTGCCGGGAATCATGCCGGTTTCGAACTTCGAGAAGGCGGCGCGGTTCTGCGCGGCGTGCGGGTCGAGCGTGCCGGACTGGCTGGGGCCGATGTTCGAGGGCACCGACGGGGACCCGGAGACGCGGCGCATGATGGCGGCGGTGGTGGCGGCAGAGCAGGTGCGGCTGCTGCAGGCGAACGGGGTGGACGAGTTCCATTTCTACACGCTGAACCGGCCGGACCTGACGTATGCGATCGCGCGCATCCTCGGCGTGAAGCCGAAGCCGGCGGCGGCGGCACAGGCGGCCTGAGCGGCGTGTCGCGGGCGGGGCCGAGGGATTCCGCCCGGCAATTCCGGAAGGGCGAGGCGGTGGAGACCGGCAGGCCTGGCCGAGGCAGCCACGGCGGGGTGCAGCCACGACGGGGCGGCCATGGTCGGGCGTGCGGTGTCACGCGCGGCGGGACAGGACAGGCGCCGCCGGGCGCGGATCCGTCCCGCGCGACAGGACAAGATCCGTCCTGCGCGACAGGACAAATCGCGTGCGCCACAGGCCGTTTGTCCTGTCCAGCAGGACACTCACGGGCGGAAATGTCCCGCGCGGCAGGACAGATGCGTCCTGCCGCGCGGGACATCTGACGGCTTTTTCGTGGCGGCGTCCTGCGCGGCAGGACGCTTTTGGGGCGGAATGCCGGGGTAGCGTTGCCGGGAGGCGGGCTTGCGTGTCGCCGGGAGGCGACCTCGCGGGGGTGGCGGCGGGCGGGGCGGCTTGCTTTCCGGGTGGCGGGGGGCAATGACCGGGGGATGTCCGATTACCTGGCCAGACTGAACCCGGAGCAGCGGCGCGCGGTCGAGACCGTGGACGGGCCGCTGCTGGTGCTCGCAGGCGCGGGGACCGGCAAGACGCGGGTGCTCACCACGCGGTTCGCGCACATCCTGCTCACCGGGCGGGCGAACCCCGGGCAGGTGCTCGCGGTCACCTTTACCAACAAGGCGGCGCGCGAGATGCGCGAGCGGGTCGGCGCGCTGCTCGGGCATCCGGCGGAGGGGATGTGGCTGGGGACGTTCCACGCGCTGTGCGCGCGCATGCTGCGCCGGCATGCGGACCTGGTCGGGCTGACGTCTGGGTTCACCATCCTGGATTCGGACGACCAGCTGCGGCTGCTCAAACAGGTCATGGAGGCGCACCACGTCGACGCCAAGCGCTGGGCGCCGCCGGGACTGATGGGGGTCATCCAGAGGTGGAAGGACCGGGGGATGACGCCGGCGCGGGTCGGGCCGTCGGAGGACACCGAGTTCGCGGGGGGGCGGGCGCTGGAGCTGTACGCCGCGTACCAGGCGCGGCTCGCGGAGCTGAACACGGCGGACTTCGGGGACCTGTTGCTGCACATGGCGGAGATCCTGCGCACGCGCGAGGATGTGCTGGCGCAGTATCACCGGATGTTCCGCTACATCCTGGTGGACGAATACCAGGACACGAACGTCGTGCAGTACCTGTGGCTGCGGCTGCTGGCGCGGCAGCACGGCAACATCTGCTGCGTCGGGGACGACGACCAGTCGATCTATTCGTGGCGGGGGGCGGAGGTCGAGAACATACTTCGGTTCGACAAGGATTTTCCTGGGGCGCAGGTCGTCAAGCTGGAGAGCAACTACCGCTCGACGGCGCCGATCCTGGCGGCGGCGGCAGGGCTGATCGCGCACAACGAGGGCAGGCTCGGCAAGACGCTCAGGCCGGGGGGCAACGATGCCTCGGGGGAGCGCGTGCAGGTGTTCGGGCTGTACGACAGCAACGAGGAGGCGCGCATGGTCGGCGAGCGCGTCGAGACGCTGCATCGCGAAGGGCACAGGCTGGCGGAGATGGCGATCCTGGTGCGGGCGGGGTTCCAGACGCGCTCGTTCGAGGAGCGGATGCTGACGCTCGCGATCCCGTATCGCGTGGTGGGGGGGCTGCGGTTCTACGAGCGCGCCGAGATCAGGGACGCGGTCGCCTACATGCGCGTGCTGCACCAGCCGTCGGACGACCTGGCGTTCGAGAGGATCGTCAACGTGCCCAGGCGCGGGGTGGGCGACGGGGCGATGCGGACCATGCATTCGCACGCGCGGGCGCGACGGGTGCCGCTGGCGGCGGCGGCGGCGGAGCTGGTCGAGACGGGCGGGCTGAAGGGGCGGGTGCGCGAGGGGGTCGGCGCGCTGCTGCGGCTGTTCGCGGGCCTGCGCGAGGCGCTGCCCAGGGACGGGCATGTCGTCGTGCTGCAGACGCTGCTCGACGAGAGCGGATACATGGAGATGTGGCGGCAGGACCGCTCGGTGGAGGCTCCGGGGCGGATCGAGAACCTCAAGGAGCTGGTGCAGGCGGTCGGCGACTTCGAGACGCTGGCGGGGTTCCTCGACCACGTCAGCCTGGTGATGGAGAACGAGCAGGACGCGGAGGCGGACCGGATCAGCCTGATGACGCTGCATGCCGCCAAGGGGCTGGAGTTCGACAGCGTGTTCCTGCCGGGGTGGGAGGAAGGCACGTTCCCGAACCAGAGGTCGCTCGACGAGAGCGGCAACAAGGCGCTGGAGGAGGAGCGCAGGCTCGCCTACGTGGGGATCACGCGGGCGAGGAAGCGGGTGGTGGTCAGCCATGTCGCGAACCGGCTGATCTACGGGAGCTGGACCAGCACGGTGGCGAGCCGGTTCGTCGACGAGCTGCCGGGCGAGCACGTCGAGGTGGTGAACTCGGCGGCGATGGAGCGCGAGGCCAGGCTGGTGGCGGCGCCGAGCGTGTTCAGCTCGGGGCCGCTGGTGGCGAGGCGGCCCAAGGTGCTGGACGCGTGGGAGCAGCCGGGCAGGACAGCGCAGGCGGCGGCGATCAAGGCGGGGGAGCGGGTGTTCCACCAGAAGTTCGGATACGGGACGGTGCGGGCCGTGGAGGACGAGAAGCTGGACGTGGACTTCGACAAGGCGGGGAGCAAACGGCTGCTGGACCGGTTCGTGGAGAAGGCGACGTGAGCAAGGTCAAGGCTCTGCCTCAAACTCCGCCAAAGGCTCGCCTTTGGAGACCTATGCCTAAGAGAAGCCGGTCCAGGGGCGGCTCGCCCCTGGCGGGTCTGGGCAGAGCCCAGGCTTCCTCATGGCTGTGAACGCGATGTCCGGGATGGCGGTGGCCTCGCGCCATGCGACGCGGCTGGAGACGCTGCACGTCACGGTGCCCGGGGATGCCATGGAGGCGTACGAGGCGGCGTTCCGGTCGGTGTGCACCACCGTGGGGATGTTCCTGGCCGACGAGGAGGCGGGGACGTGGCGGATCGAGGGGGTGCGCGACGCGAGCGAGCCGGACGGGGCGCTGGTGGGGGCGCTGGCGCTGGCCGAGCTGGTGACGGGGGTGTCGGTGCCGCTGGAGCGGGAGGACACGGCGGCGGAGGGGTGGCTGGCGCGGACGTACCAGGGTTTCCCCGAGCAGAGGGTCGGGCGGCGGTTCGTGGTCAGGGGGACGCACCTGCCGGCGGGGGAGGTCGCGGGGCGGATCGGGCTGGTGCTGGACGCGGGGATCGCGTTCGGGTCTGGGGAGCACGGGTCGACGCGGGGGTGCCTGCGGGCGCTGGAGGGCGTGGCCTACCGGCGGCCGGCGCGGATTCTCGATCTCGGGACGGGGTCGGGGATTCTTGCCATGGCGGCGGCGCGGCTGATGCACAGGCGGGTGCTGGCCGTGGACATCGAGCCGTGGTCGGTGCGGGTGGCGGGGGAGAACGCCTGGCGCAACGGGGTCGGGCGGAGGGTGGCGTGCCGGGTGGGGAACGGATGGCGCACACGCTGCGTGCGGGCGGGGGGGCCGTACGACCTGGTGTTCGGCAACATCCTGGCGCGGCCGCTGTGCCTGATGGCGGGGCAGATGGCGGCGCGGCTGGCGCCAGGGGCGACGGTGATCCTGGCGGGGCTGCTGGGGACGCAGGAGCGCATGGTGCTGGCGGCGCACCGGCGGCAGGGGCTGCGGCTGGAGCGGCGGCGGCACGAGGGGGTGTGGACGGCGCTGGTGCTCAGGGCGCCGGGGCGCGCGGGCCCGCGCGGGCCGATGCCGCCGGAGGCAGGCCC
>CAXSER010000032.1:0-14433 GCA_964236315.1 uncultured Acetobacteraceae bacterium
GCCGGGCGCCTCTGCCGCATCGCCGCCGTCGACGCGCGACGGCGCCGCCTCCGCCGCGGCGCCGTCCGGCGAAAACACGGATGCGTCAGCGGCGCCCGCGCGGCGATAGCGGGGCGGGCGTCTTCATTCCCCGTTAACGCACACGTTCTAAGACTCACGATGCACCGGCACCCGCGGTGCCCGCGATCCCTTCCCGGATCCGGCCGATCCGCCGAACCGGAAGGAGCCAGGCGATGATCACGGCCTCGATGTCTGTCGCCAGCCGTCCCGATGCGCTGGCCATCCCGCCGGCCGCCGTGGCCGCCAGCGGGTCCGCCACGCCGGCGGCGCCGGCGGGGAAGCCCAATCCCTCCGCCCAGCTCGACCTGACGCTGGGCATCACGGTGCTGACGTTCCACGACGCCTCCGGGCAGGTGGTCGCCACCACGCCGACGCAGCAGCAGCTCAACACCTACCTGCTGTTCGGCTCCTCGCAGCACCCGGCCGCCAAGGCGGCCGGCGGCGCGGACGGCGCCTCGGGCGTGGCGATGCTGGCCTGAGCGTCCGTGTCGGGCGGCGTCCCGGCAAGGGCGCGGGCGGCCCCGCCGTGGCTCCCAGCCCGGCGTCCTGACGCCCGTGCCGCGGGTGGCGCCCCTGCACCGGTGCAGGGCCTCGTGTCACACGGGCGTGCGGCCTGCGTGCGCGCCGTGGCAAACGCCGCACGACGGAGTATCCTGCGCCGGTATCCAGGCGCAGGTTCCACGATGTCGGTTCGGTTTGCTTCGGCGCTTCTGGCGCTTGTCGGAGGGGTGGCGCCCGTGCTGGCTGCGACATCCGTGCTGGCCGCGACGCCGGTGCCGGTCACGAAGCCCGTGGCGGCCGAGAGGATCACGGCCCAGGCGCAGCGAGAGGTGGAGCGGCTCAAGGCCCTCGACCAGGACGCGCTGGTGCTCAAGCCGGTGGCGATCATGTGTCTGACGCTGCCCGAACTGCAGCAGTGGGTGGTCGGGATCATGGCGCGCAAGCTCATCGACGTGGAGGGCTGCTACCCGTTCCAGAAGGCGGTGCGGGTGGCCGTGCTCGACTACCCCGGGCCGCTGAGCGTGCATGTGCGGCTCGTGGTGCCGCCGGATGCACCGGAGGAGATCCGCGACATGGAGTTCTTCACCCTGCCCGCCGAGGTGGTGGCGCGGCAGCAGGTGGCGCCCTCGCTGCTCCTCGACACCCCCGCCGCCGGACCGCACTGAGCATTCCCCCCTCCGGAGCTGTCGCGGTGCCTTGAATTCGTTGAGCTTTGTCACTTTTCGTGAATTGACGCGGGACGGGCGCTTCCGCGACGATCCGGCGTCCTGCAGGAACGAAAGGGGTTGGCGATGAGACATCTGGTGTTGACCGGGATCGTGGCGGCCTCGCTCTGCGCCGCGGCGCCGAAGCCGGCAGAGGCCTGGGGCGGGGGAGGCGGCTTCCTGTTCGGGACGGCCGTGGGCCTCACCGCGGGGGCAGTGGTCGGGTCGGCCCTCGTGCACCCGTACCCCTACGTGGTGGCGCCGCCCTACGCGTATCCGCCGCCCTATGCCTACCCGCCGCCCTACGCGTACCCGCTGGCGTACGGCTATCCGCCGCCCTACGGCTACCCGGCCCCGGCCGGCTACGGCTATCCGCCGCCTGCACCGCGGCCGGTCGCAGGGTATGCGCCGCTCGCCTACCAGGGCGGAGCGGGCTACGCCGCCGCGGCCAGCCCCCCACCGGCTTCTTCGCAGGCGACCCCGGCCTGCCGCACCGGGCAGTTCTTCAACTCGCTCACCGGGACATGCGACCGCCGTTGACCATGACCCTGGCTCCGGTCGTGTCGGTGCACGCGGCCGGACCAGGCGGGCACTGCCGGTCCGTGGTGCGGTTCGCCACGCGAGGGTCGGTGGTCCGGCGCGGCGTCCGGCTCGTGGCGGTCTAGTCGAAGAACTCGACCTCGCCGTCGTCCAGGTCGTAGCGCGCGCCCACGATCCTGAGCTGGCCGAGCCGCTGCGGCTCCATCAGCATCTGTTCGGTGGTGCGCAGCCGATCCACGATGCGTCGCACGTTGTGCCGGACCGAGCGGTCGAGCAAGTCGTCGTCGCCGTCGCGTCGCGCGCGCAGCACGGCGGGGATGATCGGCTCGATCATCTGGCCGATGCTGCCGGGGTAGGTGGCGTCGTGCTGCACCACGTTGACCGCGGCCTGCACGGCGCCGCACCGTTCGTGGCCGAGCACCACGATCAGGGGGGCGCCGAGCACGGCGACGCCATACTCGATGCTGCCCATGGCCGCGAGGTCGACGACGTTGCCGGCGTTGCGGACGATGAACAGCTCGCCCAGCCCGCGGCCGAACAGCAGCTCGGGCGGCACGCGGCTGTCCGAGCAGCCGACCAGCACGCAGAACGGCCGCTGCTCCTGCGCCAGGGCGGCACGGCGCTCGGCGCCGGTGAGCTGCGGCTGGATCGGGCGGCCGCCGCGGAACCTGAGATTGCCCTCACGCAGGGTGGCGAGTGCCTCGTCGGGGGTCAGTGCCGTGCGGAGGAGGGGGTCTGCCATGAAAGCGTCCTGGTCAGGGGTGAACGCACCGGAGCGGCGCCAATGGTAGGGCCCGACCGCGGGGCGGCGTCAACCCGGAGCGGCGGGGGCCAGCCAGGGCAGGCAGGAAGCAAGGCCGGGCCCTCCCTCCGGTGCCCATTCCAATGGCCCAAGCGGGCCATCGGAACCTTCGGGCACCTCCGTTCGGATCCGCCAGGGGCGAGCCACCCCTGGACCGACGCCTTCTAAGTGAAGCCAGTCCAGGGGGGCTCCCCCTGGCGGAGTTTGAGGCAGAGCCTCAACCTTGCCTGCTGCCTTCATGCGCCTGTCGCGTGTCACGCCAGGCGTGACAAGGCTGTCACGCCTGGCGTGACGGATCGTGACAAGACTGTCACGCCACCCGTGACGGATCGGCATCCGGCAGGGCCGGTTGTCCTGCGCCGCAGGACAGACCGGTCTCAGGCGCCGGGAACGGGCGTGTCGATCGGCGACGCAGCGTGCGGCAGGAGAGAGCGGTTCGCGGCGTACGGGACGCGGGAGGGCGTCAGGAGCAGGGGCTTGCCGCGGGGGTGAAGGCGGTGCGGAACGAGACGAGCTGCTGGCGGGTGTCGCACCAGAGGGAAAGGCGGACGCCCTTGATGCTCTCCCAGATGCCGACCGAGGGCGCGCCCTGCAGCTCGGGGATCTCGCGGTAGGCGCTGGGGAGGCGGTAGTTCGGGATTCGGCTCGAGAGGTGGTGGACGTGGTGGTAGCCGATGTAGCCGGTCAGCCAGTGCAGCCAGCCCGGCAGGCGGTAGAACGAGCAGCCGAGCAGCGCCGCCTCCACGAACGACCACTCCGAGGCGAGGCGCCAGTAGGTGTCCTCGTGCTGGTGCTGGACGAAGAACAGCCACACGCCGACGGTGGCGGCGACCAGGTAGGCGGGCAGCCACACGGTGGTCACCGCCCACCAGCCGAGCAGGGCGACCAGGGCGCCGAAGAACACCACCAGCGCCAGGTCGAGCAGCAGGATGGAGGCCATCGAGCTGCCGCGCGCCTTGTCGCCGAGCCACAGCGGCAGGCGGTAGCGCAGCAGGAACACCCACGCGGGGCCCACGCAGAACATCACGAACGGGTTGCGGTAGGCGCGGTACAGCAGGCGCTGGCGGCGGCCGAGGGCGGCGTATTCCGCGACGGTGAGGGTGTCGACGTCGCCGAAACCGCGCTTGTCGAGGTTGCCGGAGGTGGCGTGGTGCTTGTCGTGGTCGCGGCGCCAGTAGTCGAACGGGGTGAGCGTCAGGAACGACAGCGAGCGGCCGATCCAGTCGCAGGCGGTCCGGCTGGGCAGGAAGGAGCGGTGGCCGCAGTCGTGCTGGATGATGAACACCCGCACCATCAGCAGCCCGGCCATCGCCGAGAACGGCAGCCCGAGCAGCCAGGAGACGGCGTGCAGCGCGTGGGCGGCCACGATCAGCGCCAGGAACAGGCCGAGCGTGGTGGCCAGCTGCAGCATGGAGCTGGACACGACGGGGCGCGCGTAGGGCGCGAGCCGCTTGTTCCACTGCGCCGGGGTCTCGTGCATTGACGCTTGCCTCGCTGGTTGGTTCGCGCGCGCGCAGCCCCGGGCGCGGCACCGGCAACGGCTGAGGTGGGCGTCCTGCCCGGACGGGCAAGCCGCACCACCTGCGCGCCGGCCGGGTGACTACCATCAAAGCCCGGAGACCGGGAAGACGTTTGCGTGTGCCGGGCCGCGCGGGAGCGGGCCGTGACGCCTACCAGCGCGCGTGGACGTGCGGCGCCACCAGCCGGTCGTAGACCCCGCGCGCGGCCTGCATCGTGGCCGCGTCGATCGGAGGCAGGTCCGCCGCCGCCGCGTTGCCCTGCGCCTGGACGGCGTTGCGGGCGCCGGGGATGGCCACGCTCACCGCCTCGTCCATCAGGATCCAGCGCAGCGCGAACTGCGCCATCGTCGCACCCCCGGGCACCAGGGGGCGCAGCGCCTCGACCGCGTCCAGCGCCACCTCGTAGGGCACGCCGGAGAAGGTCTCGCCGACGTCGAAGGCCTCGCCGTTCCGGTTGAAGCTGCGGTGGTCGTCGGCGGCGAAGGTGCTGTCGCGGGTCAGCTTGCCGCTGAGCATGCCGGAGGCGAGCGGGACGCGCACGATCACCGCGACGCCGCGCGCCTGGGCCTCGCGGAAGAAGCGTTCGGCCGGGCGCTGGCGGAACAGGTTGTGGATGATCTGCACCGAGGCTACGGAGTCGTGGGCGATCGCGCGCAGGGCCTCGTCCACGGTCTCCACGGACACGCCCCAGAACCGCATGACACCCGAGGCGGCCAGCGCGTCCATCGCCGCGAACGCCGGGTGGCCGGGCTCGTACACCGCGGGCGGCGGGCAGTGCAGCTGCACCAGGTCGAGGCAGTCCACGCCGAGGTTCTCGCGGCTGCGGTCGGTGAAGCGGGCCAGGTTGGCCGCCGTGTAGCCCTCGGCGGTGTGGGGGTCGAGACGGCGGCCGGCCTTGGTGGCCACGATCGGGCGCGGTCCCGGCCGGGCGAGCAGCACGTCGCGGATCAGGCGCTCGGAGCGGCCGTCGCCGTAGACGTCGGCGGTGTCGACGAAGTCCGTGCCGGCGTCCAGCGCGGCGCCGAGCGCGGCGTGGGCGTCCTCGTCGGACACGCTGCCCCAGGAGCCGCCGATCGCCCAGGCGCCGAAGCCGATCGGCGAGACCTCCCAGCCGGTGCGGCCGAACCGCCGTCTTGCGTGCGCCATCCTGGCCTCCGTGTGGGGGTGGGGAAAGGAAGGTCGGGCTCTGCCCGAACCCGCAAAGGGTCCGAGGACCCTTTGATCCCTTTGACTTAGGAGAAGGCGATCCAAGGGCCCGGCCCTTGGCGGAGCTCGAGGCAGAGCCTCGACCTTGCTTCAGCGCCGCTGGTTGTAGACGTCGACGCAGACGGCGCCGAGCAGCACAAGGCCCTTGATCACCTGCTGGTAGTCGATGCCGATGCCCAGGATCGACATGCCGTTGTTCATCACGCCCATGATGAAGGCGCCGATCACCGCGCCGACCACGCGGCCGACGCCGCCGTACGCCGAGGCGCCGCCGATGAAGCACGCCGCGATCACGTCCAGCTCGAAGCCGAGCCCGGCCTTGGGCGTCGCCGTGTTCAGCCGCGCCGCGAACACCAGGCCGCCGAGGGCGGCCAGCATGCCCATGTTGACGAAGGTGAGGAACACCAGGCGCTCTGTCTTCACGCCGGACAGCTTGGCGGCCTTCTCGTTGCCGCCGACGGCGTAGATCTGGCGGCCGGTGACGGTGCGGTTGGTGACGAAGGCGTAGAGCGCGATCAGGGCCAGCATGATGATCAGCACGTTGGGCAGGCCGCGGTGCGAGACGATCAGCCAGGTGAAGCCCAGGATCACCGCGGCCATCCCGGCGTTCTTGGCGACGAACAGGGAGGCGGGCTCCGGGGCGAGGCCGTGGCTGAGCTGGCGGGCGCGGTTGCGCGCGTTGAGGAACACCAGCACCGCGACCACGGCGACGCCGAACGCCATCGAGGAGAGGTGCAGGCCGGAGGCGTCGGGCAGCAGCTCGGGGACGAAGCCGGAGGACAGGCGCTGGAACGTCACCGGGAAGGGCCCGACCGACTGGCCGCCGAGCACGGTGAGCATGAGGCCCTTGAACACCAGCATGCCGGCGAGCGTGACGATGAACGAGGGGATCCTGAAGTAGGCGACCCAGTAGCCCTGGGCCGCGCCGATCGCGGCGCCGGCGGCGAGGCAGACGAGCGCGGCCAGCGCGTAGGGCACGTGGTACTGCACGATCATCACCGCGGCGAGCGCGCCGACGAAGCCGGCGACCGAGCCCACGGAGAGGTCGATGTGGCCGCTGACGATCACGAGCAGCATGCCCAGCGCCATGATGACGATGTAGCTGTTCTGCAGGATCAGGTTGGTGAGGTTGAGCGGCCGCAGCAGCGTGCCGTGGGTCATCACCTCGAAGAACAGCATGATCGCGAACAGCGACAGCAGCATGCCGTAGCTGCGCAGGTTGGTCTTCACCAGGCCCGCGTGGCGGCGCAGCCCGGGCCCTGCGAGGGCGGCCGGCTCGCCGGCGGACACCACCTGTTCGCTCATTGCAGGCTCTCCCCCTTGTTCATGATGGCGCGCATGATCCGCTCCTGCGTGGCCTCTGCCGCCGCGAACTCGGCGACGAAGCTGCCCTCGGCCATCACGCAGATGCGGTCGCACAGGCCGAGCAGCTCGGGCATCTCGGACGAGATCACGACCACGCCCTTGCCGCTGTCGGCGAGCGCCTGGATGATCTGGTAGATCTCGTACTTGGCGCCGACGTCGATGCCGCGCGTCGGCTCGTCGAGGATCAGCACCTCCGGGCCGGAGAACAGCCACTTCGACAGCACGACCTTTTGCTGGTTGCCGCCCGACAGCGTGCCGCTGTCCTGGTAGACGCTGGCACAGCGGATGCGCATCCGGCCGCGGAAGCCCTCGGCGACACCCATCTCGGCCATGTCGTCGATCACCTGGTGGCGCGACACGCCGCCGAGGTTGGCCAGGCTGACGTTCTTGCGGATGTCCTGGCCGAGCAGCAGGCCGAGGTGCTTGCGGTCCTCGGTGACGTAGGCCAGCCCCGCCCTGATGGCGCGCGGCACGGTCGAGAGGTCGACCACGCGGCCGTCCATGCGCGCCTCGCCGGTGATGTTGCGCCCGTAGGCGCGGCCGAACACGCTCATCGCGAACTCTGTGCGGCCCGCGCCCATCAGCCCGGCGATGCCGACGATCTCGCCGCGGCGGACGTGGAAGCTCGCGTCGTGCACCACGCGGCGGCCGGGGTGCAGCGGGTGGTCCACGGACCAGTTCCGCACCTCGAACACCGTCTCGCCGATGCTGGGCGTGTGGGTGGGGTAGCGGCTGTCCAGGTCGCGGTCGACCATCCTGCGGATGATGTGGTCCTCGGCGACGGGGCCCGCGCGGCAGTCCAGCGTCTCGATGGTGCGGCCGTCGCGCAGCACGGTGATGCGGTCGGCGACGCGCGAGATCTCGTTCAGCTTGTGCGAGATCAGGATCGAGGAGATGCCCTGGGCGCGGAACTCCACCAGCAGGTCGAGCAGCGCCTGGCTGTCGCGCTCGTTGAGGCTGGCGGTGGGCTCGTCGAGGATGAGCAGGCGCACCTCCTTGGACAGCGCCTTGGCGATCTCGACGAGCTGCTGCTTGCCGACGCCGATGTCGGTGACCAGCGTGTCCGGGGATTCGTCGAGACCGACCTTGGCGAGCAGCGCCTTGGCCCGGCGCCACATGGCACCCCGGTCGATGACGCCGAAGCGGCTGGGCGCGTTGCTGAGGAAGATGTTCTCGGCCAGGGAGAGCAGCGGGATCAGCGCCAGCTCCTGGTGGATGATGATGATCCCCAGGGCCTCGGAATCGTTGATGGTCTGGAACGTGCGCTCCTGCCCGTCGTAGAGGATACCGCCCTCGTAGCTGCCGTGCGGGTAGACGCCGCTCAGCACCTTCATCAGCGTGGACTTGCCGGCGCCGTTCTCGCCGACGACGGCGTGGATCTCGCCGCGGCGCACGGAGAGCGTCACGTCGCGCAGCGCGGCCACGGCGCCGAAGTTCTTTCGGATGCCGCGCATCTCGAGGATGTCGTCCATCGCCTCCTCCTTGGGTCGGCCTTTTCCGGAGAAGGAGAAAGAAAGCGAGTTCTTTCTTGAAAGAAAGAACCAAAGAACTTCGCCCGTCCGGGCCGGTGCCAGTCGTGTGGCACAGGTGCCAGACGGAGAAAGTCTTCTTGCTTCTTTTTCTTCGGAAAAAGAAGACCTTGCCTTCCTGCTCCTTCCTTCGGGGCGGTTCTAGGTGATCTGCGCCTTGGTGTAGTAGCCGCTGCCGACCAGGATCGGCTCCCAGTTGCTGCGGTCGACGATGACCGGCTTGAGCAGGTAGGCGGGGACGACCTTGGTGCCGTTGTTGTAGGTGGTGGTGTCGTTGACCTTGACCTGGCCGCCGGACAGCAGGGCGTCGACCATGTCGGCGGTGACGCGGGCGAGGTCGCGGGTGTCCTTGAAGATCGTGGAGTACTGCTCGCCGGCGAGGATCGACTTGACGGAGGGGACCTCCGCGTCCTGGCCGCTGACCAGGGGCATCCTCATCGTTCCGCTGCCGTAGCCGATGCCTTTGAGCGAGGAGAGCACGCCGATCGAGATGCCGTCGTAGGGGGAGAGCACCGCGTCGAGCCTGCGGTCGGAGTAGTAGGCGCTGAGCAGGTTGTCCATGCGCGCCTGGGCGGTGGCGCCGTCCCAGCGCAGGGTCGAGACGTGGTCCATGCCCGTCTGGCCGCTGGGGATCACGAGCTTCTTCGCGTCGAGCAGCGGCTTGAGCACGGACATGGCGCCGTCGTAGAAGAAGTAGGCGTTGTTGTCGTCGGGCGAGC
This sequence comes from uncultured Acetobacteraceae bacterium, assembly GCA_964236315.1. Taxonomy (GTDB): domain Bacteria; phylum Pseudomonadota; class Alphaproteobacteria; order Acetobacterales; family Acetobacteraceae; genus CAXSEF01. Next base: position 8,947 of record CAXSER010000032.1, read on the forward strand.
CGCCGAACAGCTCGATGTTGAACGGGCCGGGGGCCTGCGGCAGCTTGAGGCCGTTGACCAGCGATGTTGCCTGCAGGACGCCGACCTGGAAGTTGTCGAAGGTCGCGTAGTAGTCGACGTGGGGCGTGTTGCGGATCAGGCGGTCGTAGGCGATCACCTTGGTGCCGGCGGCGGCGGCCTGCGAGAGCACGTCGGTCAGCGTGGTGCCGTCGATCGAGGCGATGACCAGGACCTTGGCGCCCTGGGTCAGCATGTTCTCGATCTGGGCGAGCTGGTTGGGGACGTCGTCCTCGGCGTACTGCAGGTTCACCGCGTAGCCGCGCTGCTTGAGCACCTTGGTGATGTTGTCGCCGTCGGCGATCCAGCGCGCCGAGGACTTGGTGGGCATGGCGATGCCGACGGTGCCCTTGGCCTGCGCCCATGCGGGGCGGGCGAGTGCGGCGGCACCCAGCATCGAGGCTGTCAGGAACGTCCTGCGTCTCATCGTTTCTCTCCCTGTGGTCTTTTGGTCTTGTTATAGCGGCGCAACGGCTAGATGTCGGAAAAATCCTCCACCACGATGCGGCGGCCCAGCATGAAGGCGTCGGCCACGTGGACCAGCGGGGTCACGTCCACGTCGGAGGCGCCGGTCTCCACCAGCTCGACGAGGCGACGGTAGATCGCGTCGTACTCGGCGCTCGGCGCGTCGAGGCGCAGCCGGCCGTCCTGCGTCAGGGTGCGGCCGCCTTCCGCCAGGGCGAGCGTGGTGCCCTCCGCCTCGACGGTGATGTCCCAGCTCTGCGGGCCGGTCTGGCGCCAGTCGAAGGCGGCCTCGATCGCCGCGCCGTCGGGGTCGGAGAAGGCGAGGTCGGCGGCGATCGGGGCGCAGCGGTTGGCGGGGAAGGACAGCTCGGCGGACGTCAGGAACACCGGGCGCGGCAGGATCGCGGTCAGGATCGACAGCGCGTTGATGCCGGGGTCGAACACGCCGAGGCCGCCCGGTTCCCAGATCCACTGCTGGCCGGGGTGCCAGACGCGCACGTCCTCCTTCCAGGCGATGCGCGCGGACAGGATGCGGCGGCCGGCGAGGATGCGCCGCGCGGGCTCGACGCCGGGGGCGAAGCGCGAGTGCCAGGTGGCGAACAGGGTGCGCCCGGTGCGCGCGGCGGCCTCGGCCAGGGGGGCGATCTCGGCGACGCCGATGCCGGGGGGCTTCTCCAGCAGGACGTGGCAGCCGGCGGCAAGCGCGGCTGCGGCCAGGGCGTGGCGGCCCTGGGGCGGGGTGCACAGCGCCACGGCGTCGATCCCGGGGCCGGAGGCGAGAAGCGTCGCGAGGTCGGGGAAGCAGGGGACGTCGTCGAGCGCGGCGTTGCGGCTGGCGATGGCGGCCAGCTCGATGCCGGCGGTGCGGGCGATCGAGGGCAGGTGCTGGTCGCGGGCGATCTTGCCCAGGCCCACCAGGGCGAGGCGGATCATGCCGGGCAGCCCGGATGGCGCGACAGCGCAGCAAGGAAGCAAGTTCTTTCTTGAAAGAAAGAACCAAAGAACTTTTGCCCCTTGGAGTCCGGGGCGTGCCCCGAATTCCTGTTTGCAAAGTCTTTTTGCTTCTTTTTCTTCAGAAAAAGAAGACTCTTGCCTGGCTTCGCGGGCGGCTGCCTGCGTGGCAGGCCCGTGGCGCCCCCTAGCGGTCCCAGCGGAGCACCAGCGGGTCGAGGCGGCGCGCGATCGCCAGAAGGCCGGCGCGGGTGGCGGGGTGCAGCGGCACCAGGGGGGCGCGCACGGAGTCGGACGCGATCACGCCGCCCTCGGCCATGAGCACCTTGCAGGCGAGCAGGCCGCACTGGCGGTTCTCGTGGTTGATGAGGGGGAGCCAGCGGGCGTAGGCGCTCGCGGCGTCGTCGGGGCGGTTGTCGAACCAGGCGTCGGTGATGGCGCGTATGCCGTCGGGGTAGGCGCCGCCGGTCATGGCGCCGGTGGCGCCGGCCTCCAGGTCGGCCATGAGCGTGATCGCCTCCTCGCCGTCCCACGGGCCCTCGACGGCGTCGCCGCCCAGCTCGATCAGGCGGCGCAGCTTGTCGGCGGCCTGCGCCACCTCGACCTTGAAGTAGGCGACGTGCTCGACCTCGCGGGCGAGCTGCGCCAGGAAGGCGGCCGACAGGGGGGTGCCGGCGACCGGGGCGTCCTGGATCATGACGGGGATGTCGATCGCGTCCGACACGGTGCGGAAGAAGCCGTGCACGCCAATCTCCGGCACCCGGATGGTGGCGCCGTGGTAGGGCGGCATGACCATGACCATCGCGGCCCCTGCGTCCTGTGCCTGGCGGGAGCGGGCGGCGCAGATCGCGGAGGAGAAGTGCGTGGTGGTGACGATCACCGGCACGCGGCCGGCGACGTGCTCCAGCACGCAGCGCATCACCCGGTCGCGCTCCTCGTCGGAGAGCACGAACTGCTCGGAGAAGTTGGCGAGGATGCAGATCCCGTGGGAGCCGGCGTCGATCATGAAGTCGACGCAGCGGCGCTGCCCGTCGAGGTCGAGAGTGCCGTCCGCGTGGAACACCGTAGGGGCGACGGGGAAGACGCCGCGGTAGGGGCCTGCGTGCATCGCGTCCTGCCTCAGTGGTTGTCGCGCGGGACGGGCGAGCCGGTGCGCCCGACCAGGAAGTCGAGATCCGCGCCGTCGTTGGCCTGCAGCACGTGGTCGACGTACATCCTCACGTAGCCGCGCTGCGCGTGCGCGGGCTGCGGCACCCAGGCGGCGCGGCGCTCCGCCAGCTCGGCCTCGTCGACGTGCAGGTGCAGGGAGCGGGCGGCGACGTCGAGGGTGATCAGGTCGCCGTTGCGCACCAGGGCGAGCGGGCCGCCGGCGGCGGCCTCGGGGGCGACGTGGAGCACCACGGTGCCGTAGGCGGTGCCGGACATGCGGGCGTCGGAGATGCGGATCATGTCGCGCACGCCCTGGCGGAGCAGCCTGGCGGGGATCGGCATGTTGCCGACCTCGGCCATGCCGGGGTAGCCCTTCGGGCCGCAGTTCTTCAGGACCATGATGCAGCTCGCGTCGATGTCGAGGCTCTCGTCCTCGACGCCGTCGTGCATCTCCTCGACGTTCTCGAACACCACGGCGCGGCCGGTGTGGCGCATCAGCTCGGGCGAGGCGGCGGACGGCTTGATCACCGCGCCGTCGGGCGAGATGTTGCCGCGCAGGATCGCCATGCCGGACTCAGGCTTGAACGGCAGGTCGGGCTTCGTGATCACCACGTCGTTCCAGCACTGCGCATCGGCGACGTTCTCCCACATCGTGCGGCCGTTCACGGTCGGCGCGTCGCGGTGCAGCAGCCCCTGCTCGCCGAGCCGGCGCAGCACCACGGGCAGGCCGCCGGCGTAGTAGAAATCCTCCATCAGGTAGCGCCCGGACGGCATCAGGTCGACCAGGCAGTGCACGCCGCGACCGAGGCGGTCGAAGTCGTCGAGCGACAGGTCGACGCCGATGCGGCGGGCGATGGCGATCAAATGCACCACCGCGTTGGTCGAGCCGCCGATCGCGGCGAGCGTGCGGATCGCGTTCTCGAAGGACTCGCGGACGAGGATCTTGGAGAGGACGAGGTCCTCGCGGACCATCTCGACGATGCGGCGGCCGGCCATGCGGGCCAGCTCGTTGCGGCGCGCGTCGACGGCGGGGATCGCGGCGTTCTCCGGCAGGCCGACGCCCAGGGCCTCGACCATGGACGCCATGGTGGACGCGGTGCCCATGGTCATGCAGTGGCCGGCGGAGCGGTTCATTGCCGATTCCGCCTCGTGGAACTGGGCGAGGGTGATCTCGCCGGCGCGCAGCTGCTCGCTCATCGAGATGATGTTGGTGCCCGAGCCGATGATCTGGCCGCGGTAGACGCCGCGCAGCTGCGGGCCGCCTGAGACGCCGATGGTGGGCAGGTCGGCCGAGGCGGCGCCCATGATCAGCGCGGGGGTGGTCTTGTCGCAGCCCATCAGCAGGACGACGCCGTCGAGCGGGTGGGCGCGGATCGCCTCCTCCACGTCCATGGACGCGAGGTTGCGGAACAGCATCGCGGTGGGGCGCATCGTCACCTCGCCGAGCGAGGAGACCGGGAACTCCAGCGGGAAGCCGCCGGCGTCGAGCACGCCGTAGCGCACGTGCTCGGCGATGGTGCGGAAGTGGGCGTTGCAGGGGTTCAGCTCGGACCAGGTGTTGCAGATGCCGATGACCGGGCGGTTCTCGAACTGGTCCTGGGGGAAGCCGCGGTTCTTCAGGAACGAGCGGTAGTAGAACCCCATCTTGTCCTGGCGGCCGAACCACGCCTGGCTGCGCAGCGGCTTGGTCGCAGGCTTCCCGCTGTCGGACACTGCCTCGTCTCCCCTTCGTCGCTCCCGTCCGGTGGGGCAATCGTTGCCGACCGCAGTACGGGGGTGCAACTCCGGTGTAAACATCGGTGTTCCTCACCGGGCATACCAGTTTCGGCATGGCGCGGCGCCGTCACGGCCGGGGGAGACAGGCGATGCTGCGCAGCGACCTCCTGGCCCGCACGCCGCTCAAGCTGCGCCACCTGCAGCTGCTGGTGGCGCTCGACGAGACGCGGACCCTGGCGCGCGCGGCGCAGCGGCTGCGCACCACGCAGCCGGCCGCCTCGCGCCAGCTCGCCGAGATCGAGGCGATCGCGGGGGTGGCGATCTTCGACCGCCTGCCGCGCGGGCTGAGCCCGAACGGCTACGGCGAGGTCATGCTGCGCCGCGCCCGCATCGCGCTCACCGAGCTGTCGCTGGCCGCCGCCGAGCTCGACGAGATGCGCTCCGGGCAGAGCGGCACGGTGGCGCTGGGCGCCGTCACCGCGCCGGCGCTCGACACGCTGGTGCCGGTGCTCTCGGCGCTGCAGGGCAGCCATCCGCAGCTCCGGGTCACTGTGCAGGTGGAGACCAGCCCGGCGCTGATCCGCGGCCTGCTGGAGAGCCGGCTCGACTTCGCGCTGGCGCGCATCCCGCCCGACGTGGACGCCCGCGCGCTGCAGTACCGCGAGGTGGCGGAGGAGGAGCTGGTGTTCCTGGTGCGCGAGGGGCACCCGCTGCTGGAGCGGCCCGCGCTGGCGCTCGCGGACCTGGCGGGGTGGGCGTGGGTGCTGCAGCCGCCGGGCACGCTGCTGCGCAAGCGCGTCGAGCTGGCGTTCCGCGCGGCGGGACTGGCGCCGCCGACGCGGGTGCTGGACACGCTGTCGGTGGTGCTGACGCTGGCCTCGATCCTGCGCGGCGACGCGGTGGCGGTGCTCAGCGCCTCGGTGGGCGCGATGTTCGGGGCGCAGGGGCCGATCCGGCGGCTGCCGGCGCTGTCGGACGCGCCGCGCATCGCGGTGGAGCCGTTCGGGCTGATCCACCAGCGCGACCGGCCGTTCTCGCCGGCGGCGCAGCTGGTGTTCTCGGCGGTGGAGGGGGCGCTGTTCGGGGGGGAGTGAAGGAGGCAAGGCCAGAGGCTCTGCCTCTGGACTCCGCCAGGGCGAGCCGCCCTGG
>CAXSER010000033.1:0-14310 GCA_964236315.1 uncultured Acetobacteraceae bacterium
CCGCGCGCCACCCGCATCGCACGCGCCCGCCCTGCCCCACCCCCACGCCGGCCCGCCTCCCCACGGCCCGACGCCTCGGTTACGCCGCGCCACCACCGCCGCGCGCGGCTGGCCGGCCGCCCTGTCCGCGGCCTGCGTCCTGCTGCTGGCGGCCGGCTGCGTCCCGCGCCCCACCGGGCCGATCCTCGGCGACTGGCGCGGCACCCCGCCCGGCCCCTACGTGGAGGAGCCCAAGATCGTGGAGCTGGTGCTCGAGGGCGCGCCCGACGCGGTGTCCGGCCGCTACCACATCGCCATCACCGTGCAGAACACCCGCAACGGCGCCGGCGCCGGCACCACCCGCTGGCAGGGCGAGTGGACCGGCAGCCAGCAGCCGCTCGACGGTCGCAGCGCCCGGATCATCCGGCTGCAGCACATGCTCGACGGCGAGATCGACCGCTACGAGCTGGCACAGGACGGCACCCTGCGCCCGGCCACCGGCGCCCCGGGCACCGTCCGGTCGTACAGCGCCGCCCAGGTCGCGCTCTACACCCTGCAGCCGCTGCGGCGCGACAGCTGGAACTACGGCGTGGACTGACGCCGGCAGGCCCGGAGCCGGCAGGGCAGGCAAGGTCGAGGCTCTGCCTCAAGCTCCGCCAAAGGCTCGCCTTTGGGAACCTGACTCAAGGAACGGTCTCCGAAGATCCCGGACCTCCTGCACGAAGCCCCGGAAACCCGCGGGAGGCCGGCCTCCGGCCCTGCCTGTCCTTGGCGCCTGCGATCCCGCCGCCGGGCGGAGTCCGGCCGACCCGGACCCGCCCGTTTCATGCGGCTCGCGCATAGGCCATATGACCGGCGGCTCAGTAGGCCGTCCTTAACGTGCGGTTCATATATTGCAGTGCAGCATAAGCCCGTTGCAGGAAGGAGCCCCGCTCATGACCAGAATGCTCGCCATCATTGCCGCCGCGCTGGTGACCGTGTGGATCCCCAGCGAGGCCGCCCGCCTCGGCGCCCAGCACCCCGCCGTGCAGGTCGCGCAGCCCGCCTCGGCGCACGAGCTGACGCTGCAGAACCGCTTCTCCCACACAGCCCTGCGCTGACGCCGCACCGCGCCCGGACCGAGGCCTACGCCTCGCGCAGCCGGTGCATGCTGGGCTTCAGCACCGGATACAGGTCCTTGAACACCGCGAACGCCCGGTCGTAGACGCCCACCGCCTCCGGCCGCGGCCTGGCCCGCAGGGAAAGCTCCACCCAGCCGACCTCCGCCTGCGCCGGCGTCGCCAGCCCCACGCCCAGCGCGGCCAGCAGCGCGGCCCCCAGCGCCGCCTCCACGTCCTGCGCGATGGTCAGCACCTCGGCACCGGTGACGTCGGCCACGATCTGCATCCACAGGTCCGAACGCGCCGCCCCTCCCACCACGATCAGCGCGGCGTCCAGCACCGGCACCGACATCCGCCCCGCCTCCATGTTGTGGCGCAGCGCGAACGCCACCCCCTCCAGCACCGCGCGATACAGGTGCGCGCGGGTGTGGAACAGGCTGAGCCCCACGAACGAGCCGCTCGCCCGCCCGTCCCAGATCGGGCTCCTCTCCCCGGCCAGATACGGCAGGAACACCAGCCCGTCCGCGCCCGCCGGCACCCTGTCCGCCCCGGCGTCCAGCAGCGCCGCGGCCCGCCCCTCCCCGGCCCGCTCGCGCGCCAGCTCCTGCCCGCAGAACTGCTCGCGGAACCACGCCTCCGCGGCGCCCGCGGTGATCGCGCCGCCGAACGTGTAGGTGTCCTCCTCGCCGCGGAACACGTGCGGCATGCTGACCAGCCCGTGCGCCGCATCCGCCTGCCGCGTGATCGTCCCCCAGCACATGCTGGTGCCGATCATGGCGACGTGCTGCCCGGCCTGCGTGGCGCCGGCGGCGAAGGTGGCCACCGCGGCGTCCACCCCGCCCGCGATCACCGGGGTGCCCGCCGCAAGCCCCGTCGCCTCCGCCCACTCCGGCAGCAGATGGCCCACCACCGCCGTCGACTCCACCAGCCGCTCCGGCATCATCGCCGCCGGGATGCCCAGCGCGTCGAGCATCGGCACCGACCAGGCGCGCGCCGCCATGTCGTACACCCCGCCGATGTTGCCCGCCGAGGAATGGTCCACCGCCACCACCCCCGTGAGCCTGGCGATGATCCAGGCGTTGGGCGGCAGCAGCCAGCGTGTGCGCGCCCACACCTGCGGCCGCTCGTCGCGCAGCCACAGCATCTTGGTGAACCCGTAGTAGCTGTCCACGCCGTTGAGGGTGACGGCGCGCAGCCGCTCCAGGTCCACGCCGGCGCGCACCGCCGCCACCTGCGCCTCCGCCCGCCGGTCGAGCCAGATCAGGCACGGGTGCAGCGGCTCCAGCGCCTCGTCGACCGGGATGCCCGAGCCGCCGTACAGGCTGCTGATGCACACGCCGCGCACGTCGACCGGCCCCGCCGCGACCGCCTGCGCCATGCAGCGCGCCAGGCACGAGGTGACCGCGTCCAGCCACACGCCGGGCCACTGCTCGGCCCACAGCGGGCGCGGCGTGTCCGGCTGGTACGCCTGGCTGGCGGCCGCCACCACCCGCCCCGCCTCGTCGGTGAGCAGGACCTTCGTGCTCTGCGTGCCGATGTCGACGCCGATGACGTGCGGCATGCCTCAGCCCCCCCGCGCCACCGCCCCGCCCTGCCCCGCGGCGTCCGCCTCGTCCGCGCCGCGCCCCCCCGCGCCGTCCACGCCCGGCGCCGGGTTCGGCCGCATCAGCACCTTGATCGAGTCGAGCGAGTTCGCCACCGCGATCGCCTCGTCCCACTGCTCCAGCGCGTAGCCGTGCGTCACGATGCCCCGCGACGTGACCTTGCCGCGCGCCAGCAGGTCGATGGCGATCGGGTAGCAGTACGGCCCGAGGTGCACGCCGCGCACGTCCAGCTCCTTGCGGTCGCCGATGATCGACCAGTCCGCCGTGGTGTCCGCGCCGAACACCGAGAACTCCACGAACCGCCCGAGCTTGCGGATCAGCGACAGCCCCTGTGTCACCCCCGACGGCGACCCCGTCGCCTCGATGTACACGTCGCAGCCGTAGCCCCCGGTCAGCCCCTGCACGATCGCCAGCGCGTCCTGCTCGCGCGGGTTGATCACCACGTCCGCCCCGAACCCCTTCGCCAGCGCCAGACGTTCCGGCACCATGTCGATCACCACCAGCAGCCTCGGCGTCTTCAGCGCGGCGACCTGCACCATCATCAGCCCGATCGGCCCGGCGCCGGCGATCACCACCACGTCGTCGAGCTGCACCTCGCCGCGCTGCACCGTGTGGATCGCGCACGCCAGCGGCTCGATGATCGCCGCGTCCTCCAGCCCCACCGCCTCGGGGATGGCGTGCACCCGCGCGTTGGCGGGGATCAGCATGTACTCGCACATCCCCCCGTCGGCCACCTTGCGCTGGAAGCCGAAGATGTCGTGGACCTCGCACATCCAGTACTTGCCGCTCCGGCAGTAGCGGCACTTCTCGCAGGGCACGATCTGCTCCGCGATCACCCGCGCGCCCGGCGCCACGCCGAAATGCTCGGCCGCCCCCTCGCCCATCTCGTCGACGGTGCCGAAGAACTCGTGCCCGGGGATCACCGGCGCCTTCACCCAGGGCTCGACGCCGTTGCCGCCCCAGAACATCTTCGCGCCGCCCCAGCACTTGCAGTCGCTGGCGCAGATGCCGCACGCGTCGATGCGCAGCACCATCTGCCGCGGCCCCGGCACGGGGCGGGTCAGCTCCTCGACCCGGTAGTCCTCCGGGCCGTGGCAGACGATGGCGGTCATGCGGGTGTTGGGTCGGGTCATGACAGGGTCCTGCAAGGGCGGTGCGGGGAGGTGCGGGTCGAGGAAAGGCCAGGGCCCTGCCCTGGACCCGCCAGGGGCAGCGCCCCTGGACCGGCACGCGAAAGGTCTGCGACGTGCCGCCGGCCCCGGGCGGATGGTGTCCGGAGGCCTCCGGCCCCTGGCGGGTCCGGGCAGGGCCAGGCCTTGCCCGCTGTCACTTGCGGCGCTCGCGCCCGATGTAGATCGCCAGCAGGATGATCCCGCCCTTGACCACGGACTGCACGTAGGGGTTCACGCCGACCATGTTCAGCCCGTTGTTCAGCACCCCGAGCAGGGTTGCACCCAGCAGCGTGCCGATCAGCGAGCCGCGCCCGCCGGCGATCGCCGTGCCGCCGAGCACCACGGCGGCGATCGCGTCCAGCTCGAAGCCCTCGCCGGCATTGGGCTGCCCGCTCATCAGCCGCGAGGTGAGCACCACCGCCGCGATCGCCGTGGTGAACCCGCTCAGCCCGTACGCCAGCAGCTTGTAGCGCGCCACCCGCACGCCCGAGAGCCGCGTCGCCTGCTCGTTGCCGCCGATCGCGTAGATGTAGCGCCCGAACGGCGTCAGCTCGAGCAGCACCCAGCCGGCCGCATACGTCACCAGCAGGATCACGATCGGCATCTGCACGCCGCCGAGCGTGCCGTTGCCGAAGAAGCGGATCCACGGCGGCAGCCCGCTGATCGGGTAGCCGCCGGTGTAGATCAGCGCCAGACCCCGCGCGATGCCCATGGTCGCCAGCGTGACGATGATCGGCGGCATGCGCGCGATCGCCACGAACGCGCCGTTCGCCAGCCCGAACGCCGTGCCCACGACGAGGCACACCAGCAGCGCCAGCACCCCGTTCATGCCGCCCGCCATCAGCCCCGCCGCCAGCGTGCCCGACAGCGCCATCACCGCGCCCACCGACAGGTCGATGCCCCCGGTCAGGATCACCACCGTCATGCCCACCGCGATCAGCGCGTTGATCGACACCTGGCGCAAGACGTTCACCAGGTTGCTCGCGGTCAGGAAGCTGTCGCTGGTGACGCTCATCACCGCGCACACCACCACCAGACCGACCAGCGGGTAGAACACCGGCGAGCGCCTGGCATTGCCCAGGAACCCGAGCCCCGGCGGGACCGGACGCACGGCGTCAGTGGACGAGCTCATCGTGGACGCCTCCCGTGGCATGGCGCATCACGGCCTCGGGGGTGATGCCGTCCCCTTCCAGCGTCGCCACGATCCGCCCCTCGGCGAACACCGCGACCCGGTCGCACAGGCCCACGATCTCCGGCAGCTCCGAGGACACCATGACGATGGCGTAGCCCCGCTCGGTGAGCGCGCGCATCAGCCCGTAGATCTCCGCCTTGGCGCCGACGTCGATGCCGCGCGTCGGCTCGTCGAAGAACAGGACGGTGGCGTGATGGTTGAGCCAGCGCGCCAGCACCACCTTCTGCTGGTTGCCGCCCGACAGCGTGTCCACCGCCGTGTCCATGCCCGGCGCCTTGACGCCGACGCGGCCGATCATGTCCTGCGTGGCCGCGCGCTCCCGCCCGCGGTCGACGAACGGGCCGCGCGCGTACTTGGCGAGGTTGTTGATCGAGATGTTGTCCTTGATCGAGAACGGCGTGATCAGCCCCTCGGTCTTGCGGCTCTCCGGCAGCAGCCCGAGCCCCAGGGCCAGCGCCTCCGCCGGGCTCGACAGCGCCGCCGCCCGCCCCGCCACGCGCACCGTCTTGCGCGCCACCGGGTCCGCGCCCAGCACCGCGAGCACCGTCTCCGTGCGCCCCGACCCCACCAGCCCGGCGAAGCCCAGGATCTCGCCGGCGCGCAGCGAGAACGCGTTGACCGGACCGTCGCGCTCGATCTGCAGCGCCTCGACGTCGAGCACCACCTCGCCCTTCGGCGTGTCCGGCTTGGCCGGGAACGCGCGCTCCACCGAGCGCCCGACCATCATCCGCACCAGGCTGTCCATCGTGGTGTCGGCCACCGTCGTGGTGCCCACGGTGCGCCCGTCGCGCAGCACGGTGATCCGGTCGCAGACCTCGAAGATCTCGTCGAGGTGGTGCGAGATGAAGATCATCGCGACGCCCTGGTCGCGCAGGGTGCGCATGATCGCGAACAGGTGCCCGGCGTCGGCCGGCGTCAGCGTCGCGGTCGGCTCGTCGAGCACCAGGATGCGCGCGTCCACGGACAGCGCCTTGGCGATCTCGATGAACTGCTGCTGCGCCACGCTGAGCCGGCTGATCTCCACCCCGAGATCGATCCGCACGCCGAGCCGCTCGAACAGCGCCCGCGCCTCCCTGCGCATCGCCGCGCGGTCGAGCAGGCCGAAGCGCGTCCGCTCGCGGCCGAGGAAGATGTTCTCCGCCGCGTTCAGGTGCGGGATCAGGCTGAACTCCTGGAACACCGTGCCGACGCCCGCCGCCACCGCCTCGCCGTAGCCCGCGAGCCTGCGCTCCACCCCGTCGATGCGCAGAGTGCCCTCGTCGGGCTGGTAGATGCCGGACAGCACCTTCATCAGCGTGGACTTGCCGGCGCCGTTCTCGCCGAGCAGCGCATGCACCTCGCCCGCCCGCACCGACAGGTCGACGCCGGAGAGCGCGCGCACCCCGGGGAAGCTCTTGGAGATCCTTGACAGGACGAGGACCGGCGCCGGCGTGTCCATCCATTCCTCCTGACAGAAGCAAGGCCAGGGCTCTGCCCCGGTGCTTGAAGGCGGCGACCCGCCAGGGCGAGCCGCCCTGGACCGGCACATGATCTCTAATGTGCGCCGGGGTCTGGGGGGCGGCTCGCCCCCCAGCCTTCCCTTGCTACCAGTGGAACGTCTTGGCCCCCGCCGCGTCGACCAGCTTCACGTCGACCGGGATCGTGGCGGGGATGTTCGCCCCCCACTTCTTTGCCATCGCGATGCCGAGCGCGATGCGCACCTGGTCGGCCGGGTACTGTGCCGAGGTCTCGATGAACTTCGAGCCGGGCTGCTGCATCGCGGCGATCGCCTCCGGGGCGCCGTCCACGGAGGTCAGCTTGATGTCCTTGCCGCTCGACTCGATCGCCGACAGCGCGCCCATCGAGCCGCCGTCGTTGACGCTGAAGATGCCCTTCAGGTCGGGGTGCGCCTGGATCATGTTCTCGGTGACGCTGAGCGCGGTGTCGCGCTCCTGCTTGCCGTTCTCGGTGTCGACCAGCTTGACGTTGGGGTAGTGCTCCAGCGCCGCCTTGCAGCCGCGCACGCGCTCCAGGATCGGCACCACCGGGATGCCGTCGAGGATCGCGATGCTGCCCGCGCCGCCGATCGCCTTGGCGAGCGTGTCGCACGACATCTGCCCGGCGTCGAAGTTCTTCGAGCCCACGAACGAGTCCACCGGGCCGGAGGCGTTGGCGTCCACCGCGACCACCACCACGCCGGCGTCGTGCGCGGACTTGATCGCCGACTGGATGCCGGTGGAGTCTGTCGGGTTGACCAGCAGGATGTCGATCTTCTGCTGCAGCATGTCCTCGACGTCGCTGATCTGCTTGGACACGTCGTGGTGCGCGTCGGTGACCACCACGGTCGCGCCCATCGTGGCGGCCGCGTCGCGCAGCGCCTTCTGCATGGTCACGAAATACGGGTTGTTCAGCTCCTGGAACGTCATGCCGATCTTGAGCGGCGTGGTCGCCGCCTGCGCGCTTCCCGCGCCCAGCGCCGCGGCCAGCAGCCCCGCGCCCACGAACGCACGACCCAGGCACGAGCCGCCGCGGATTGATCCTGACATCGCCATCCCCTCCCTGCGCCGCCGCCGGCTCTGCCGGTCGACGATCGTTCTTGTTGGGGCAAGGCTAGGCTGCCGGAACGGCGGCCAACTACATGCCTTTCGACACCGCACCGATAGTTTCTTGCACGCACCGGCCGCGGCACGACGGGCGGCGAGCCTGGCGGGCGACACGACAGGCAGGAAGCAGTTCTTTCTTGAAAGAAAGAACCAAAGAACTTTCCCCGCAAGGATTCCCGGCCAGCCGGGTGGCCACGACCTCATGGGCAGAGTCTTTTTGCTTCTTTTTCTTCAGGAAAAGAAGACGCTTGCCTTCCTGCCGAAGCGGCCAGCCCCTAGCGCGCCTGCTCCAGCACGATCACGCGCATCTCGCCGTCCGGTGGCAGGCTGTCGGGCGTGATCTCCGTCTCGCATCCGTCCACACGGGTCACCTGCCCGGCGGGGAAGCGCGCCAGGAAGCCGTCCACCTTCTCGATCTTCAGCACGCCGCGCTCGTGCCAGTAGTGCATCGGGATCACCACGCGCGGCCGGATCGCGGCGATGGCGGCGTCGAGGTCGTCGAGCGCGATGGTGGCGTGCTCGCCGGCCAGCGCCAGCAGGATGTCCACCTGGCCCGTGAGCTGCGCCAGCTGTGCCGGATCGACGGGGTTGCCGAGGTCGCCCATGTGCAGCACCCGCAGCCCGCCGAGGGTGAAGTGGTAGAGCGCGTTGGCGTCGGGGTCGCGGCCCAGCTCCGCCTGGTAGTCGAAGGTCCGGCTCTCGTACGCCTCGAAGCCGCGGATCGGCACGCCAAGCGCCACGGTGCCCTCCGGCGGCAGCTCCAGGGCGTTGACCACCACCGGATCGCCCTTGATGTGGCTCGGGTCGGAGTGGAAGTCGTCGGTGCGCGAGCTCATGATCACGAGGTCGGCCGGCTCGTCGATCGGCCGGAAGCCGCTGGTGCCCGGCGTGTACGGGTCGGTCACCACGGCGATGCCGTCCGCCTCGAGGCGGAAGCTCGCGTGGGCGTAGAACCTGATCTTCATCGTCGCCTCCCTGTCCCGCTCAGCCGCCGTCCAGCCGCTGCCCTGCGAACAGGGTCCAGCTCTCCACCACCGTGCCGTTCGCCTCGCCGAACGCAGCCAGGTGCGGCGACTGCATGTGCGCCTCCCACAGCGGCCGGCTCTCCCACACCTCGTCGAACAGGAACGTGCCCGGCTCTTCGTCGGAACGGTGCAGCTCGTAGGCGATGCAGCCCGGCTCCGCCCGCGTCGGCGCGATCAGGGCGCGCAGCATGGCCAGCAGCGCCTCCTCCTCGCCCGGCCTTGCCTTCAGCGTCGCCACCACCGTGAGGTGCGCCATCCCCGTTCCCTCTCCTGTGACCGGCAGTCCCGGCCGCCCGTGACCCGACTGGCTTTGCACCGTCCCATGGGCCCGCGTCCATGGCGCAGCGCCGGTGGGGCCGGCCTCGACCTTCGACACCCGCCGCGACTCCGAAGCGACCGTCGACGCCCGCCGCGGCGCCGGAGTGACCCGTCCCCGGCCGTGGCCAGCCATGCGGAGGGCCCCCTCGGGAGAGCGCGCCCCGCCTGCGGCCGTTCAGCGCCGCGCGCTGGTCGCCACGTCGAGCCACACGGCCAGCAGCAGGATCACGCCCTTGACGATCATCTGCCAGAAGGTGTCGACGCTGAGCATCGACATGCCGTTGTCCAGCGTCGCCATGATCAGCGCCCCGATCAGCGCGCCGAACACCGTGCCGGCGCCGCCGCGCATCGAGGTGCCGCCGATGATGCACGACGCGATGGCGTCCAGCTCCTGCAGCGACCCGGCCGAGGGCGAGCCCGCCGCCAGCCGCGCCGTGGTGCTGATCCCCGCCAGCGCCGCCATCGCCCCCATCAGCGCGAACACCAGCAGCTTCACCCGGGCGACGTTGACGCCGGAGAAGCGCGTCGCCTCCAGGTTGCCGCCGACGGCGTAGATCCTGCGCCCGAACACGGTGCGCCGCGCCATCAGCGTGAAGGCGCCGAGCAGCACCAGCACGACGAGCACCGGCGTCGGCACGCCCCGGTACGAGTTCAGCAGCCACATGAAGCCGAACACCGCCGCCGCCGCCACCGCCAGCCGGGCGCCGTCCGCCCACAGCGCCGGCCTGGCCAGCCCGAGCGCCGCGCGGCGCGACCGCCCGCGCACCATCACATAGGCGATGCCCGCGAACAGCAGCACCGCCAGCACCGTGCCGGCCGCCTGCGGCAGGTAGCTCTGCGCCACGGCGACCAGCGACGGAGAGACCGGCGAGATCGTGATCCCCCCGGTGATGCCCAGCAGCACGCCGCGGAACGCCAGCAGCCCGGCCAGGGTGACGATGAACGAGGGCACCCGCAGGTAGGCGACCCAGTAGCCGTTGAACGCACCGATCGCGGCACCGGCGGCCACCACGACGGCGATGTTGACCACGAGCGGCAGGTGCCAGCCCGTGTCCAGGATCGCCGCCAGGCCGCCGAGCAGGCCGAGCAGGGAGCCCACCGACAGGTCGATCTCGCCGGAGATGATGACGAACACCATGCCGCAGGCCAGCATGCCGGTGATCGCCATCTGCCGCAGCAGGTTCGACAGGTTGCGCGGGGTGAGGAAGTCGCCGCCGGTGAGCTGGCTGAACAGCACCCACAGCAGGGCGATGGCGATCAGCAGCGCCAGCACCTTGTAGCGCGAGAAGGCCGCCTTGAGCTGCTCGGTGCGCAGGGTGCGGCGGCGCTCGGCCGGCGCCGAGGTCAGCGCGGCCGAGGTCGGCGCCACGGCGACGTCGGCCGGCAGCGCGGGGTCGGGCGCCAGGGCGAGACCCGGGCTGCGGCTGGGGCCGCGGTCTGGGCCGAGGTCGGGGATCGGCGAGGTGTCGGGCATGACGTTCTCCTCGGTCCGGCTCAGGCGGCGCGCGGCAGCGGCGTGATGGCCGCCGAGAGCACGCGCTCCTGGGTCAGGGTCTCGTCGTTGACGAAGTCGCCGCGCAGCTGGCCCTCGCCGATCACCAGCACGCGGTCGCTGATGCCCAGCACCTCCGGCAGCTCGGAGGACACCATGATGATCGACACGCCGCGCTGCACGAGCGCGAACATCAGCCGGTAGATCTCGTATTTCGCGCAGACATCCACGCCGCGGGTCGGCTCGTCAAGGATCAGCACGCGCGGCTGCGGCTCCAGCATCTTGGAGATCACGGCCTTCTGCTGGTTGCCGCCGGACAGGCTGGCGATCGGCAGCAGCGGGCTCGCGGTGCGGATGTGCAGGCGCGCGATCGCGTCGCCGATCACGGAGAACTCGCGTCCCTCGTCGATCAGCCCCGTGCCCGCGAACCGGTCGAGCACGGAGAGCGTGATGTTGTAGCCCACGCCCAGCCCGGGAACGATGCCGTGCGCCTTGCGGTCCTCGGGCACCATGCACAGGCCCTGGCGCACCGCCTCCTGCGGCGAGCGCACCCGGATCACCTTCCCGTCCAGGCGGACCTCGCCCGAGTGCGCGCCCGCGTAGGCGCCGAACAGGGCGCTGACCAGCTCGGTGCGCCCGGCGCCGACCAGGCCGGCGATGCCGAGGATCTCGCCCTTCCGCAGCGCGAAGGAGACGTTGTCGACGCGCTTGCGCAGGCGGTTCTCGGGGTCGAGGCAGGTGATGCCGATCGCCTCGAACACCACCTCGCCGATCGGGTGCTCCTCGCGCGGGAACAGGTTGGTCATCTCGCGGCCGACCATCATGCGGATGATGTCGCCGGTGGACAGGTCGCGCATCGGCGCCTCGCCGACGAAGCGGCCGTCGCGGATCACCGTGACGCTGTCCGCGATCGCCTCGATCTCCTCCAGCTTGTGCGAGATGTAGACGCAGGCGGTGCCGCGCGCCTTGAGGTCGGCGATCAGGCGCAGCAGGATCCCGGTCTCGGACTTGGTCAGCGACGAGGTCGGCTCGTCGAGGATCAGCAGGCTGGCGTTCTTGCTGAGCGCCTTGGCGATCTCGATCAGCTGCTGCTCGCCGCCGGCGTAGTGCGACACGGGCTTGGCGACGTTGATGTGGCCCATGCGCAGCCCGGCGAGCAGGGCGGCGGCCTCGGCGTACATGCGGTCGAAGTCGATCATGCCGCGCACCACCGGCTCGCGGCCGAGGAAGATGTTCTCGGCCACCGAGAGCTGCGGGACGAGCATCAGCTCCTGGTGGATGATGACGATGCCGGCGGCCTCGCTCTCGCGGATCGAGGCGCATTGCAGAGGCTCGCCGCGCCACAGGATCTCGCCGCCCCAGGTGCCGAACGGGTAGACCGCCGAGAGCACCTTCATCATCGTGGACTTGCCGGCGCCGTTCTCGCCGCACAGCCCGACGCACTCGCCCGGCCGCACGCGCAGGTCGATGCCGTCCAGCGCCATGACGCCGGAAAAGCTCTTGGTGATGCCGCGCATCTCCAGCAGGAACTCGCTCATCGCGCGAGTCCTGCGGCTGGAGGGGGCGCAGGCGGGCCCGGGACTTGCCCGGAGCCGCAAGGGGCCAGGGGTTCCCTGATGCCGTGGATCCTGCAGCAAGGCGCGATGCGGGTCATCGTGCCCATGTCGGGGCCGACCCGGGCGGGGTATGATGTCAACGTTCCTGCCTTTTTCCGGCTGCAGAACGGCTGACGCGGAGGTCACGCACGACACTGCCGACTGCAACGCCTGGACCGCGCCGGTCGAAGACACGGGCCAGACAGGACCGACTTCGCGATGCGAAGTGGCAGCAAACGGGGATGCCGAACCTGGCAGACCGACGACGAACCTTCCCGACACGCCTTCTTATTATGAAGGCAGCACACTACCCCGGCACGAGGCCTGTCAAGCGGCGATCCCGCTGCCCCGTGTCCAGCCGGCGCCCAGGACCGCCAGGCCTGCCGGAGCCCCCTTGTTCGGGCAGCGAACCGCTTCCCTCAACCCAGGTTTCCAAAGGCGAGCCTTTGGCGGAGCTTGAGGCAGAGCCTCAACCTTGCTTGCCTCTCCTGCCCGCGGCCCGCCAGCCTCAGGGAATGAGCACCGTGCTCCCGGTGGTCTCGCGTGCCTCCAGCGCGCGGTGGGCCTCTGCGGCGTCGCTCAGGGCGTAGGTCTGGTTGACGTGGATCTTCACCGCGCCGCTGGCGACCACGCCGAACAGGTCGGCAGCCATGGCCTCCAGGTCGGCGCGCTTCGCCGTGTAGGTGGCCAGGGTGGGGCGGGTGAGGAACAGGCTGCCCTTGCTGGTGAGCAGGGCGGGATCGACGGGCGGCACCGGGCCGGAGGCGTTGCCGAAGGTGACCATGGTGCCGAGCGGGGCCAGGCAGTCGAGGCTGGCGGCGAAGCTGTCACGGCCGACGCTGTCGTACACCACGGGCACCATCGCGCCGTCGGTGATGCGGCGGACCTCGGCGGCCAGGGTGTCGATGCCGACCACGACGTGGGTGGCACCGTTCTCGCGCGCCAGCTCCGCCTTGGCCTCGGTGGAGACGACGCCGATGACGCGCACCCCGAGGTGGCGGGCCCACTGGCACAGGATGAGGCCGACGCCGCCGGCGGCCGCGTGCACCACCACGGTGTCGCCGGGCTGCACGCGGTGGGTGCGGCGCAGCAGGTACTGCGCGGTCAGGCCCTGCAGCATCATCGCGGCGCCGGTGCGCGCGTCGATGGCGTCTGGCAGCACGACCAGCCGGTCGGCGGCGATCACGCGCTTGGCCGCGTAGGCGCCGATCGGGCCGGCGTAGGCGACGCGGTCGCCGGCCTTGACCGCGGTGACGCCGGGGCCGACCGAGACCACGGTGCCGGCCCCCTCCATGCCGATGATCAGCGGCATGGAGGGGGCCTTGTACAGGCCGTTGCGGAAATAGACGTCGATGTAGTTCAGGCCGACCGCCTCGTGGGCGATCAGCGCCTGGCCGGCGGCCGGCTCGGGGGTGGGCACGTCCTCCCAGCGCATCACCTCGGGGCCGCCGTTGGCGTGGATGCGAATGGCCTTGGTCATGCGAACTCCGTCACGATGGGTCAGGCCGTGGGTCCCGGCCGGGAGGCCGGGCCAGGGGATCAGGCGGCTGTCTGCCTGTCAGGACACGTGCAGGCAAGACGCGCGCCAGCCAGGGCCTCGGTCCGGCCGGTCATGCGCCGGCGCCGCCGGGCAGGGCGACGGCGGCAGCGCGCGCGCAGGCCTCCGCTTCCAGGGCGAGCAGGGCGCGCTTGGTGCCCGGGCCCTCGGCGCCGGTGTAGCCGCCCAGGCCGCGGGCGCCGACCACGCGGTGGCACGGGATGATCACCGGCAGCGGGTTGAGGCCGTTCGCCTGCCCGACGGAGCGCGCGGAACCGCCGGCCGCCACGGCGAGCTGGGCGTAGGTGCGGGTCTGCCCGAACGGGATCTCCGCCAGCGCCTGCCAGACCCGGCGCTGGTAGGCGCTGCCGGCAGGGCGCAGCGGCAGGTCGAAGCGGTGCAGCGTGCCGTCGAGGTAGGCGTCGAGCTGCTCGCGGGCCCGGCGCAGGAGCGGGGTCTGCACCTGATCGCGGCCCCAGCCCCAGTCGAGGGCGACAAGCGCGCCGTCGTCCTCGGACAGGGTGATCGCGCCGAACGGGGTGTGCATCGAGAGCTGGGACACGGCCGGGATGGCGCACCCGGGCAGGGGGTGCTGTCAAGCGTCGGGGCCGGGAAGGCAAGCAAGGCCGGGCTCTCCCTCCGCTGCCCATTCCAACGACCCAAGAGGGTCGTCGGAACCTTTGGGCAGCTCCGCCCGGACCCGCCAGGGGCGAG
>CAXSER010000034.1:0-14241 GCA_964236315.1 uncultured Acetobacteraceae bacterium
GGCATCTGCGGCGAGGCGGAGCGCAGCACCATCACGTCGCCCACCCGCAGCCGCCGCGCGTTGCGCGCCAGCGCGTGCCAGGTCCCGTCCGCCGCCGGCTGGTCCAGGGTGATGCCGATGCGCGCCTCCCCTCGCCACGCGAGGAGCTGCGCCGGGATCACCCGCGTGTCGTTGGCCACCAGGATGTCGCCACGCCGCAGCAGCGACGGCAGGTCGCGCACCCCCAGGTCCGCCAGCCCGCCCCTGCCCACGTGCAGCAGCCGCGCCGAGTCCCGCGGACGCGCCGGCTGCTGCGCGATCAGCCCCTGCGGCAGCGCGAAGTCGTACGCCTCGATTCCCGACGTCCCCGCCCCGGGCGCCTCGCCCGCCCCGGACGCCCTGCCCAATCCGGGCCTCACGACCGCCCCGGGCACCGCATCGGGCACCGCATCGGGCGCGCTACTGCGGGAGATAGGTGCCGATCTCGACCAGGTTGCCATCGGGGTCGCGGCAGTACACCGACGTCATCGGCCCCAGCGCCCCGGTGCGCGCCAGCGGCCCGGTCTCCGGCGCCACCCCGCAGTCGTGCAGGTGGTGCTCGATGTCCTCCACCCCGACCGCGGTGACGAAGCACAGGTCCGCGCCCCCCGGCGTCGGCGCCTTCGCGTGCGGCGCCACCTCCTCGCCGGCCTGGTGCAGGTTGATCTTCTGCCCGCCGAACTTGAGCGCGGTGCGGCGCTGCGCCCCGAACTCCTCGCGCTCCATGCCCAGCACCCGCTGGTACCACGACGCGGTGATCTCCAGGTCGCGGCAGGTCAGCACGAGATGGTCCAGGCGATCGACGGTGAAGCGCATGGCGGCGACCTGTCTGTGATGCGCAGCCGTATATCCGCACCACCCGGCAATGCAAAGACTCCACGGAATTTCACGTCCAGGAAGTTAACATCCGGACAGTTTTGTCCTAGCAACGTTCCGCACAGGGAACATCCCTGCCGCCCGGCCCGCGCGCCGGCCCATCCCGATGCAGGACCCGCCCATGAAACGCATCCTCGCCCTCCTGGCGCTGCCGCTGCTCGCCGCCACTCCCGCCCGCGCCGACTCGATCGACTACCGCAGCGCCTGCGCCCTGCCGCAGTCCGTCGTCGTCACCGTGCAGCGCCAGCTGCAGGTCGTCGTGCAGATGAACAACGGCGGCATCTTCAAGCCGAGCCGCATGTGGTCCGCCGTCGTCGACCGCGCCGGCGTGCTCTGCTCTGTCAGCGTGGCCGGCGACGCCTGGCCCGGCAGCCGCGCCATCGCCATCGCCAAGGCGTCGACCGCAAACGACTTCAGCAACAGCGCCCTCTCGCTCTCCACCGCCAACCTGTACGCCGCCACCCAGCCCGGCGGCTCCCTCTACGGCCTGAACAACTCCAACCCGTTCAACCCGCTGGACAACCTCGTCACCACCGCCCAGGGCCCCGGCACCGGCGTCGGCCAGACGCCGGGCGGCATCATCACCTTCGGCGGCGGCCTCGCCCTCTACAGCGGCGGCAAGGTCATCGGCGCGCTGGGCGTCAGCGGCGACAGCTCCTGCGCCGACCACACCATCGCCTACCGCATGCGCCACTACGCCGGCCTCGACACCATCCCCACCGGGATCATGGCCAGCGACAACATCCAGTACGCCCCCGTCGGCACCGCGCCCACCGGCTTCCAGCAGCCGCACTGCGGCTTCGGCGAGCTCGACCCGGGCTCGATCCTGAACTGAGACAGCAAGGTCGAGGCTCTGCCTCGAACTCCGCCAGGGGGAGCCCCCCTGGACTGGCCTTACTTAAGGGAAGCCAGTCCAGGGGGGCTCGCCCTGGCGGGTCCGGGCGGAGGTACCCAAAGATTCCAATGGCCCGCTTGGGCCACTGGAACGGGCACCGGAGGGAGAGCCCGGCCTTGCTTGCCTATTCCTTCGGCCGCTTGCGGAACGCGTCCAGGCTGACGACCTGCGGCGCGGCGCTCTCCGCGGCCGCCGGCGAGTCCTCCTGGGCCGCCTGCGGCGGCGCCAGGCGCACCACGTCGGCCTGCGCCTCGGCCTTCTCCGGCACCACGACGCCGAAGCGCAGCCCGACCTGCACCTCGGGGTCGGCGAACGCGCTCACCGCGTCGAACGGGATCAGCAGGCTGGACGGCACGCCGCCGAACGACAGCCGCACGCTGACCGTGCGCGCCGATTCGTCCACGCTCAGCCCGCCGAACTGGTGCTGCAGGACGATCGTCATCTCCTGCGGGTACTGCGCAGACAGCCGGGTCGGGATCACCGTGCCGGGATGGTCTGTGCGGAAGGTGATGTAGAAATGGTGCCCGCCCGGCAGCCCGTTGGCCGAGACGTAGCACAGCGCGCGCACCATGACGCCGCGCATCGCGTCCTCCATCCAGGCGTCGTACGGCAGCAGGCTCGGCGTGCCGGCCTGCTCCTCGCCCTGGGGTGGGGTGTCGTCGTCTTCCATCGGCCGATCCTGTCCGCGCCAAAGCAGCCTCGTGCCACGCCCCGACGTCCCGGCCCGGACCGGCAGGCCCGGCGGTGCCCGGACCCCGCGCGCACCGCACAGCAATGCGACGCCCGCACGCCTCGCGCAAGTCCTGCGCGCTGTGGGATGGGAATGGAGCCTTCACGGGAGAAGTGGGGGGCTTCTGTTGCCCGGTGCCCCCCGAACCGCGCGTGTCTCAGTTGTTAGGCTGCGACCGCGAGTGCAATGTTGTTGTCATTGGCACTTGTGAATTGACCCGATAACGGCGGTATCATGCCGGGCAAAAGATGAGTCTTTACCACGCGTGTCGAGCCTGTGTCGCCCCCAACGCCGGACAACCCCGGAGGTTGGTGGAGGCGCCGGGCACTGCCCCCGGGTCCACAACGCTTATTCCAATCACCGTTTATCACCATAGCCGGCAAGCCAGCCCCATCAACATAGTCCCTCCCGCCCCCGAATGCCAGTGCCAAACCGCCTTGCCTTGTCTTCAAAGCGCCGGGGTCCGGGGGGCGGCCTCGCCCCCCGGCCTTGCCTTGCCTGCCCTATGCTGTACGAGCCCCCCACCCCCGGAGGACTCCCCCATGCGCCTGACCCCCGAGCAGGACGCCGAGATCGAGACCGCCCGTGCCCACCGCCAGCCGACCGCGCGTGCCACCGTCCCCGCGATGGAGGAGATCCTCTACCGCCCGACCCCGGTGCTCGACGCCGGCTTCGTGCGGGTGATCGACTACATGGGCGACGACGACGCCGTGGTGCAGGGCGCGCGCGTCTCCTACGGCCGCGGCACCCGTCAGGTCTCCTCCGACCGCGGCCTGATCCGCTACCTGATGCGCCACCGCCACACGACGCCGTTCGAGCTGTGCGACCTCAAGCTCCACGTCCGCGCGCCGATCTTCGTGGCCCGCCAGTGGTTCCGCCACCGCACGGCATCGATCAACGAGTACTCCGGCCGCTACTCCGTCCTGGAGCGCGAGTTCTACGTCCCCGACGCCGAGCAGGTCGCCACGCAGTCCGCCACCAACCGCCAGGGCCGCGGCGAGGCCGCCGACGCCGAGACCGCGCGCGCCACCATCGAGACCCTGCGTCAGGAGGCCTCGCGCGCCTACGACGCCTACCTCGCGATGCTGAACCAGGACGAGGACGGCGCGCCGATCGACCCCGCCCGCGAGGGCCTGACCCGCGAGCTGGCGCGCACCACGCTGCCGGTCAGCATCTACACGCAGTTCTACTGGAAGGTGAACCTGTGGAACCTGCTGCACTTCCTCGACCTGCGCGCCGACGCCCACGCCCAGTACGAGATCCGCGTCTACGCCGAGGCCATCCTCGCCATGGTCGCCCGCTGGGTCCCCACCGTGCACGAGGCGTTCTGCGACTACGTCCGCAACGCCGCCCCCCTCTCCGCCCAGCAGATCGCCCTCGTCCGCGCCGCCCTCGCCTCGCCCGCCCCGCTCGACCCCGCCGCCTTCGGCCTCAGCGCCCGCGAGGCCCGCGACCTCGCCGACCTCATGCCCGAGCTTGGCGGCCGCCTGAGCCAGTAAGGCCAGGGCCCTGCCCTGGACCCGCTGGGGGCGAGCGCCCCCAGACCCGCACACGTAGGAGGCCGATCTCACGTCGTGCCGCAGGCCCAGGGGAACGGGTGCCCGAAGGCCCTGCCCTTCGGCGGGCCCATGCGGCCGCCCGGCGTTGCTTCCTTCCCGCCCGCCGCGCGTTGTCCCCCCAAGCCACAGCCCCAGGAACACCCCCGCCCATGCGCATGAACAAGCTCGGCCGCACCGGCCTCTTCGTCTCCGAGCTCTGCCTCGGCACCATGACCTTCGGCGGCGGCGAGGGCATGTGGAAGCAGATCGGCGCGCTGGACCAGTCCGAGGCCGACCGCCTGGTCGGCCGCTCCATCGACGCCGGCATCAACTTCATCGACACCGCAGACGTCTACGCCGAGGGCCTGTCGGAGCGGATCACCGGCCAGGCCCTGCGCAACCTCAACGTCCCGCGCGAGAGCGTCGTCGTCGCCACCAAGGCGTTCGGCCCCACCGGCCCCGGCCCCAACCAGCGCGGCAACTCCCGCGCCCACCTCATCGACGCCTGCAAGGCCAGCCTGAAGCGCCTGCAGCTCGACCACGTCGACCTCTACCAGATCCACGGCTTCGACCCGGCCACCCCGATCGAGGAGACCATGGGCGCGCTCGACACCCTCGTGAAGCACGGCCACGTCCGCTACGTCGGCGTCTCCAACTGGGCCGCCTGGCAGATCGCCAAGGCCCAGGGCATCGCCGAGCGCCACAGCCTGCCGCGCTTCGAGAGCCTGCAGGCCTACTACACCCTCGCCGGCCGCGACCTGGAGCGCGAGCTCGTCCCCATGCTCCGCGCCGAGACCGTCGGCCTGATGGTGTGGAGCCCGCTCGCCGGCGGCCTGCTCAGCGGCAAGTACACCCGCGACAACGAGAAGGCCGGCGACGGCCGCCGCGCCAGCTTCGACTTCCCCCCCGTCCAGCGCGACCGCGCCTACGACTGCATCGACGCCATGCGCCCCATGGCCGAGACCCGGGGCGTCTCCGTGGCGCAGATCGCGCTGGCCTGGCTCCTGCACCAGAAGGTCGTCAGCAGCGTCATCCTCGGCGCGAAGCGCATCGAGCAGCTTGACGACAACATCGCCGCCACCAGCGTCGAGCTGGGCACCGCCGACCTCGACACCCTGGCCGCCGTCAGCGCCCTGCCCGCCGAGTACCCCGGCTGGATGTTCGAGCGCCAGGGCGAGTACCGCCGCAACCAGCTCGCAGCCGAGGGCCGCAGCACGGCGCGCTGAGCAAGGCCGGGCTCTGCCCGGACCCGCCAGGGGCGAGCCGCCCCTGGACCGGCACACCAAGGAAAACCCCGCGCGGCCTGGGCCACACGGGGGTTTTCTTCACTTCAACAAGCGGATTCTCAAGGCGGGCCTTGAGCGGAGTCCAGAGGCAGAGCCTCTGGCCTTCCTTACTCCGACAGCCGCCGCATGTGCATGGCGTGCGGCCGCGGCATCGCCATTGCCGCCGGCTGCACGAACGACGTCCTCAGCCGCATGCTGGCGAAGTCCTCGGCAAGCTTCGCCTGCGCGACCACCGCCCCCATGCCGAAGAACTCGTGCGTGACGCCCGGGAACGTGCGCTGCTCCGTGTCCACGCCCGCCGCCTTGAGCTTGGCCGCCAGCGCCTCGCCCTCGGAGCGCAGCGGATCGATCTCGGCCGACACGATCGTCGTCGGCGGCAGCCCCGCCAGGTTCGCCTTGCCCACCACGTCGAGCCGCGGGTCCTGCAGGTCGATCGGCCCGCCCGTGAAGTGCGACACGTACCACTCGATCGCCGCCCGGTTCAGCGGCACCGCGTTCGTCGTCTCGTTGTACGACGGCGTGGTCAGGTCGGTGCCCGCCACCGGATAGACCAGCAGCTCGGCCACTGGCGCCGGCAGGTGCGTGTCGCGCGCCCAGATCGCTGTGTCGATCGCCAGGTTGCCGCCCGCGCTCTCGCCGGCCAGCGCCACCCGCCTCGGATCGCCCCCGATCGACGCCGCGTTGTTCAGCAGCCAGTTGTACGACGTGTCCGCGTCGTCCTGCGCGGCGGAGAACCTGTTCTCCGGCCCCTCGCGGTACTGCACCGACACCACGATCGCCCCGGTCCCGTTGGCCAGCGCCCGGTCCGACGCGTCGTACGTGTCGAGCGTGCCCGTCACCCAGCCGCCGCCATGGAAGTACAGGATCACCGGCAGCGCGCCCGGCACCACCGGCTGCCCCGGCCTGGCCACGGCCACGCCGCGATGCCGCGTCGCCATCCCCGCCTGCGCCATCGGCGCCCCGCCGAGGGGAGCCATCGTGGCGCCCGGCACGGCCGTCGCCCCGTCCTGCGCCGCCATCGGCGGAACCGTCGGGTAGTACACGCGCGCCGGCAGCGTGGTCGCACCCCCGGTGATCGTGATGTCGGCGACCTTCGCCACCTCCTGCCGCGCCGCCACGCCCATCTGCCGCGCCACCGCCGCCGCCGCGTCGCCCGGCGTCGGTTGCGCCCGCGCCTGCACGACATCGAGCGTCGACACCGGCTTCGCGCCCGACGCCTGCAGCGCCGTCAGCACCCGCAGCATGTCGGCATCCGCCCGTCCGGTCGGGTCCGCCGGCGGCGCCGCCACCTGGCAGCCCGCAAGCGCAGCAATGGATACCGCAACAGCGGCAGAAGAGCGCAGTCTCATGATCCGGACCTCCCAGTATAACGGCCGCACAACGGCACCTCGACCTGCCTGTTGCATCGCGACACGGAAACGTGTTTGCACGTCGACTGCCCGCGTCTGACATTCTGCCATGTCCGCCGCGTCACAACTCGGGAATTTCCAGCGATGCCGCCCACCGCCACGCCCCTGCGCTTCGACCCCGCCTTCGAATCCGCCCCGCCCGACGAGGCCGAGACCATCGCCGCGCTGACCGAGGCCATGCGCGGCATCATCGAGACCACCTTCCGCGACGGCGGCCACGCCATCCGCAGCGTCCACGCGAAAAGCCACGGCCTGCTGCAGGGTGAGATCCGCATCCTCGACAACCTCCCCGACACCCTCGCCCACGGCGCCTTCGCGAAGCCCGGCACCTTCCCCGTCGTGCTGCGCTTCTCCACCAACCCCGGCGACATCCTCGACGACAGCGTCTCCACCCCCCGCGGCCTGGCCTTCAAGATGATCGGCGTCGACGGCGACCGCCTCCCCGGCGCGGAGGGCCAAGTCACCCAGGACTTCGTCATGCAGAACGCCCCCGCGTTCAGCGCGCCGAACCCCAAGGCCTTCCTCGGCACGCTCAAGGCCCTGGCCGCCACCACCGACCACGCCCAGCCCCTGAAGAAGGTCCTCTCCGCCGTCCTGCGCGGCGCCGAGAGCGTCCTGGAGGCCGTCGGCACGGAGAGCGCCACCCTGAAGTCCCTCGGCGGCCACCCAGAGACCAACCCCCTCGGCGAGACCTTCTACACCATGGTCCCGTTCCTCTACGGCCCCTACCTCGCCAAGCTCAGCGTCGCCCCCGTCGCCCCCGAGCTGCTGGCGCTGACCGACGCCCCCGTCGCCGTCAACGGCCACCCCAACGGCCTGCGCGACGCCGTCAACGCCCACTTCGCCAGGCACGGCGGCGAGTGGGAGGTCCGCGTCCAGCTCTGCACCGACCTCGACGCCATGCCCGTCGAGGACGCCTCCGTCCCCTGGCCCGAGGACGCCAGCCCCTACGTCGCCGTCGCCCGCATCGCCGTCCCGCCCCAGCCCGCCTGGACCGACGCCCGCTCGGCCGCCGTCGACGACGGCATGGCGTTCAGCCCCTGGCACGGCCTCGCCGCCCACCGCCCGCTCGGCGGCATCATGCGCAGCCGCAAGCCGTCCTACGAGATGTCCGCAGGCTTCCGCGCCACCCGCAACGGCTGCCCGATGCACGAGCCGCGCTCCCTGGGCACGCTGCCGGCCTGAGGAAGAAAGGCCAGGGCTCTGCCCTGGACCCGCCAGGGGCAGCGCCCCTGGACCGGCACACGTATTGAAGGTGCCTGGCCCGACGACGGACCTTGCGGCGCGCCTGGGAAGCAGGGCGACGAAAGGCAGGCCTGCGGCGGCCCGGGCAGGCGGAAACTCCCGGGCGTCACCCGCCAGGTCACACCGCAGCGTACGAAGTGGCGCGGCCCGTTGAGCACCTCGCGCGACGGGTGCCCACGCTGCCTGGCTTCCTTCAAGCCCGGCGTCAGGGCAGTGCCCGCTCTCTCTCTCGGGGACGTATCGAACACGCACCATTCATGTGCAGGCCCATCGCCCGGGCCGGCCTCGCCAGGATGGCAAAGCGCGCGCCTCGCATGGAAGTGCTACGGAAACTAATTATCGTATTGCTTAACAATCACCCGCTCGGCATCCTGCCCGAACAACGCAGGAGAGAGCCATGGGAATCACCTTCAGCCTCGTCGATACCGCTGCCCAGGCGGACGACACCGGCCGAACCCGGAACGCCCTCAGACGCAGCAGCCGCTGGCTCGCCGCGATCCTCGGGACGCTGATGTGGTCCGCCTGGCTGCTCATGGCCGCGATGATCCTGGCGCTCGTGTTCTATCGCGGGTCCGGGATCAGCCTCGGCCCGGGCGGCGGCGACATCGGCGGCCCTGTCCCCGACGGCTACACGTCGTTCGCAACCCTCGCGACGCGCTTCCGCATCGGCGGGATCCTCGCCGTCATCCTCCAGTACACGCCGGGCGCGATGCTGCTGAAGCTGCTGCGCGACCTGTTCCGGCTCTACGCGCGTGGCGTGGTGTTCTCGCGCCGCAACGCGCTGCTGCTGAAGCACACCGCCGCCTGGCTGATCGCCTACGCCGCGACCCCGTTCGTCAGCCACGTCCTGCTCTCGGCAACCGGGCTCATCGTGGACCAGGCCTGGTTCCACGCCGACGAGGTGAAGGCCCTCGTCGTGGGACTCCTGCTGTTCGGCATCGCGCAGGTGATGGAGTTTGGCCACGAGATCGAGCGCGACCGCGAGGGCATCGTCTGATGCCCATTGTCGTCCGCCTGGACGTGATGATGGCGCGCCGCAAGATGCGGGCGAAGGAGCTTGCCCGGCGCGTCGGCATCACCGAGGCCAACCTGTCCCTGCTCAAGTCCGGCAAGGTGCGTGGCCTGCGCTTCTCCACCCTCGAGGCGATCTGCCGCCACCTCGACTGCCAGCCGGGCGACCTCCTGGACTACGAACCCGCGGAGGCGAGCGGCACAGCCGCAGCCGAGCCGTCCTCGGTCGAAGCGTGAGGCCCCTTCACGACAACCAGACGAGCCGGCCCAGTCCAGCAACGTGTTCCAGGTCGAGGTTTCCAAAGGCGAGCCTTTGGCGGAGTCCAGAGGCAGAGCCTCTGGCCTTCCTTCCTCCTATGCCCTCACCAGATCCTTACGCGCTCCGCCGGCGCCCGGAACATCGCGTCCCCGTCCTTCACCCCGAACGCCTCGTACCACGCGTCGACGTTCGACACCGGCCCGTCCACCCTCGCCTCCGCCGGCGAGTGCGGGTCCGTCACCAGCCGCTGCTTCGCCGCGCTCTCGCGCGTCTTCGCCCGGAATGCCTGCGCCCACCCGAGGAACACCCTCTGGTCGCCGCTCATCCCCCCCACCACCGGCGCCGCGGCCCCCCCGAGCCGGTCATGGTACGCGTCGAGCCCGAGGTTCAGCCCCCCGAGGTCGGCGATGTTCTCCCCTATCGTCAGCGCCCCGTTGATGTGCAGCCCCGGGAACGGCTGCATCGCGTCGAACTCCGCTCCCAGCCTGGCCGCCAGCACCCCGAACCGCTCGGCGCTGCCGGCGCTCCACCAGTCGCGCAGGTTGCCCTGCTCGTCGTAGTGGCGCCCCTGGTCGTCGAAGCTGTGCGTCATCTCGTGGCCGATCACGCCGCCGATCGCGCCGTAGTTCACCGCCTCGTCCGCGTCCGGGTTGAAGAACGGCGGCTGCAGGATGGCGGCCGGGAACACCACCTCGTTGAAGCTCGGCTGGTTGTAGGCGTTCACCGTCTGCGGGCTCATGTCCCACTCGTCGCGGTCCACCGGCCTGTCCAGCCGGTGCACCTGGCGCTCCCACTCGAAGTCCGTCGCCCGCGCCACGTCGCCGTACAAATCGTCCGCCTTCACCTCCAGCGCAGAGTAGTCCCGCCACGCCTTCGGATACCCCACCTGCACGTCCAGCGCGTCGAGCTTGCGCAGCGCCTCCGTGCGCGTCGGCTCGTCCATCCACGTCACGGTCTCCAGCCTGTGGTGCAGCGCCGTCTTCAGGTCGCCCACCAGCCGGTCCATCGCCGCCTTCGACTCGGGCGGGAAGTACTGCGCGACGTAGCGCTCGCCCACCGCCTCGCCGAGCGCGCGGTTGGTCGCCGCCACCGCCCGCTTCCACCGCGCCCGCTCCGCCGGCTGCCCGTTCAGCGTGCGCCCGTAGAAGTCGAAGTGCGCCTCGGCGAACCGCTTCGACAGATCCGCCGACGCCGACGACACCAGGTGGAACGCCGCCCACGCCCGCAGCGTGTCCAGCTCCGTCCGCCCGAGGATCGCCGCCACGTCACGCACCGCGGTGTTCTCCACCAGCACGATCTTCTGCAGACCCCCGAGGTCCGCCGCCCCCAGGAATGCCCCCCAGTCGAACCCCGGCGCGTACCCCGCCAGCGCCGACACCTCCGTCGGGTTGTAGGTGCGGATCGGGTCGCGCCGGTCCGCCCGCGTCCACCCCGCCTTCGCGATCTCGGTCTCCAGCGCCAGGATCGCGTCCGCCGAGCGCTCCGGCTCCGCCCACCCCGCCATGCCCAGCGCGGCGGCCACGTACGCCTTGTACTTCTCCCGCTGCGTGGAAAAATCCGGCGACAGGTACTCGTCGCGGTCCGGCAGCCCGCCCTCGCCCTGCCCGAGGTAGACGCTGTAGCGGTGCGCGTCCTTCTGGTCCGCCGAGATCTGCAGCTCGAACACGGACGACAGGAACCCCCGCTGCGCCCGCCCCATCAGCGCCGCGATCGCCGACGCATCCGCCGCCCCCCGGATCGCGTCCAGGTCCGGCCCGAGCGGCTTCGCGTCCAGCGCCTCGACCTGCGCCTCGTCCATGAACGCGTGGTAGAACGCCCCGATCCGCCCCGCCGCGCCGCTGCCGGCCGCGCCACCCGCCGATACCGCCTCCAGGATCGCGTGCACCCTGGTCTCCGACAGGTCGGCGAGCGCGATGAAGTTGCCCGCGCTGCTGCGGTCCGGCGCGATCGCCGCGCTCCTGAGCCAGCTCCCGTTCGCGTAGTCGAAGAAGTTCGCCCCCGGCTTGACCGCCGTGTCCAGCGCCGACAGGTCGTAGCCCCAGGGCGCGAACTGCGCCTCCGCCGCGGCCGGCGCCACCGCAGCCGGCACCGCGTCCGGCGCGGCCAGCGCCGGCGCCGCGGCAAGCAGGAGGCACGCGAGGGCAAGGGGTCGGGTCGGTCGCAAGGCATGCCTCCGGGCGAATGGAAGCCGCCACGCTACGCCGCCCGCCGACCCGCGCCAAACGCCAGGAAGCAAGGTCGAGGCTCTGCCTCGAACTCCGCCAAAGGCTCGCCTTTGGAAACCCTCACGTAAGCCCGGAGTCCCCCGTCCTTGCGCCTGGTGCCCCTTCGGAATGCGGGTCCGGGGGCGCCTGCCCCCGTCCGGGTCCCCGCCTTCAAGCATGGGGCAGAGCCCTGGCCTTGCCTCCCTCCCCGCGCCATCGTCCCCCCTCACCCGACGGGAGCCCCCCGATGCCGCGCGCGCCCCTCCTCGCCCTGGCGCTCCTGCTCGCCGCCCCGTCCGCCCGCGCCGCCCCCGACGACCCCGCCCCGTACTTCTTCGTCGGCGGCCGCTACGTGCAGGACGGCGACGCCCAGGTCATGACCGGCCAGATGTACGTCCGCCACCTCCCGCCGACCCACGCCGCCCCGCCAGGCTCGCCCGCGGCGCTGCCCGTCGTGCTGGTCCACGGCACCGCGCAGACCGGCACGAACTTCCTCGGCACCCCCGACGGCCGCCCCGGCTGGGCGCAGTGGTTCGCCGCGCGCGGCCACGACGTCTACGTCGTCGACCAGGTCGGCCGCGGCCGCTCCGGCGCGTCCGAGCACCGCTACGGCCCCTCGATGCGCCTCTCCACACGCGACCTCGCCAGCCTCTACACCGGCCAGGAGGCCTACGCCCTGTTCCCCCAGGCCAGCCTGCACACGCAGTGGCCCGGCGGCCCCGGCGTGCCCGGCAATCCCGCCTTCGACCAGTTCTTCGCCTCCCAGGTCGAGAGCATCGCCAGCGGCCTGCGCAGCGAGGAGCTGAACGACCCCGCCCTCGTCGCCCTGCTGGAGCGCACCGGCCCCGCGATCCTGCTGACCCACTCGCAGTCCGGCGCCTTCGGCTGGAAGGTCGCCGACAGCCGCCCCGACCTCGTGCGCGCCCTCGTCGCCGTCGAGCCCAACGGCCCCCCGTTCCGCGACCCCGCGTTCCACGGCGGCGCCGACTGGTACGCCTACCCCGACGCCCTCGCCCGCCCGTACGGCCTCACCCGCGTCCCGCTGGACTTCGACCCCCCCGCCGCCTCCCCCGCCGACCTCGCCCCCACGCTGCAGCCCGCCCCCGCCGACCCCACGCTGATGCGCTGCCTCCTGCAGGGGGCCACGCCCCGCCGCCTGCCGCACCTGGCGGGCGTGCCGGTCGCCGTGGTCACCGCGGAGGCCTCGTTCCGCGCGTCGAGCGACCACTGCACGGTGGAGTTCCTCGCCCAGGCCGGCGTCCCCGCCGCGCACCTCCTCCTCGCCGACCACGACGTGCACGGCAACGGCCACATGATGATGCTCGAATCCAACAGCGACGCCGTCGCCGCCGCCATCGAGGACTGGCTCGACCACGCCCTGCCCGCCGCCCCCTGACGCCGCCCCTGCCGCAACCGTGACATTTCGCGACTTGTCGCCAGGGGCCGCTTCGTGTCGTACTGGAAACAGCCGGCCGACCGGCGCCGCCGCTGGCGCGGGCAACGATGGAGGCTGCTTGACGCGGCACACCACGCGGGCAGGACCCCGGCCGCACCAGCCCCCGCCGGGCGGCCAGGACGCAGCCTCGAAGCCAGGCAAGGCCGGAGGCTCCGCCTCCGGGCTACGCCAAGGGCCCGCCTCTGGAAACCCCTGCCCAGGCAGGGGGATCAAGGGACCCCTGGCCCTTTGCGGGTCCGGGCAGCGCCCGGCCTTCCTTCCCTCGCCATGAGCTGGCCCGCCCCCGCCCTGGCGCTCGCCGCCCTGGCCGCCGCCGCCACCCTGTTCGGCCTGGCCATCGCCGCCCTCGCCACCCTCGCCGTCTGGCGCTTCACCGCCCGCCCCGTCCGCCCCCCGCCGGCCGCCCTGCCGCCCGTCAGCGTCCTGCGCCCCCTGTGCGGCGCCGAGCCCGGACTCGACGCCGCCCTCGACGCCCTCGCCGGCCAGGACTACCCCGGCATGCAGATCGTGTTCGGCGTGCAGGACCCCCGCGACCCCGCGCTGGCCGCCGTCGCCCGCCTGCGCCGCCGCCACCCCGGGCTCGACATCGCGCTCGCCGTCGACGCCCGCAGCCACGGCCCGAACCGCAAGGTCTGCAACCTCATCAACATGCTGCCGCTGGCCCGCCACCCCGTGCTGGTGTTCTCCGACAGCGACCTGCACGTCGCCCCCGACTACCTGCGCCACCTGGTCGCGGCGCTGGACCCGCCCGGCGTCGGCCTGGTCACCACCGCCTGCACCGGCCTGCCCACCACGGCCGGCCTCGCCGCCCGCCTCGGCGCCATGCAGATCACCCTGGGCTTCCTGCCCGCCGCCCTGCTGTCGCGCCACCTCGGCCGCCAGGACTGCCTCGGCACCACCATGGCCCTGCACCGCGACACCCTCGCCCGCGCCGGCGGCCTGCCCGCCCTGGTCGGCCACCTCGCCGACGACAACGTCCTCGGCCAGCTCGTGCGCCGCCTCGGCCTGGGCGTCGCCCTCGCCGCCACCGTCCCCGCCACCGCCGTCCCGGAAACCACCCTGCCCGCGCTGTGGCGCCACGAGCTGCGCTGGGCCCGCACCATCGCCGCCCTGGAGCCCGCCGCCTTCGCCGCCTCCGCCCTGCAGTTCCCCCTCGCCTGGGCCACGCTCGCCGCCCTGTGCGCGCCCGGCGAGGCCTGGACCGCCGAGCTGGCCGCCGGCGCCTGGGCCACGCGCGCGCTCCTCGCCGCCGCCGTCGCCCGCCTGCTCGCCCGCCACGCCGGACCACTGCCGGCCTCGGGCATCGTGCGGCTG
>CAXSER010000035.1:0-14132 GCA_964236315.1 uncultured Acetobacteraceae bacterium
GCGCAGGTTCGCGAGGAACCCCACGCCGTCGGTGTTCGACCCCTCGACCCCCTCCGCCCCGAACACCAACGTGTTCACCGCGCCTGCGCGCAACGCCGAGGCGTCGAGCCGGTCGCACACCGCGAACGCCGCCTCCTTGTGCGGCAGGGTGACGTTGGCGCCGGCGAACCCTGCCGCGCGCAGTCCCGCGACCGCCTCGGCGAGCGCGCCCGGCGCGACCGGCAGCGGCACGTACGCCCCGTCGATGCCGTGCCGCCGCAGCCAGTGGTTGTGCAGCCGCGGGGAGCGCGAGTGCGCCACCGGCCAGCCGATGACTCCGGCGACGCGCGCCGCTCCGCTGATCAGGACCATGCCCGGACCCAACCATGCGCGGGATCAAAGAGGCAAGCGAAGCCCCCGTGCCTTCGAAGGCGTTTCCAAAGGCGAGCTTTTGGCGGAGTCCAGAGGCAGAGCCTCTGGCCTTGCTTTCTTCACGTGCACCCCCGCCCCCCGCATGGCACGCACCCTCGAAGATCGAGGACACCCACCATGCGGCAGAGCAGCGCCCCCCCCACGACTCTTCGAAGCTGGGCCGCGCTGTCCGCCGCCAGCGTGCTCGGCACAAACCTGGGCGACCTCGTCTCCCACACCCTGCACCTGGGCCACCTGCGCGGCCTGCCGGTCCTGGGCCTTGCCTTCGCCCTGGTGCTGGCCGCGGGGCGACGGTCGCGCCCCGGCGAGGCCTGCTACTGGCTGGCGATCGTGCTGCTCAGGACGGCGGCGACCAACCTCGCCGACCTGGCCACCCACGACGCCGGCCTGGCCCCCGTGCCAGTCATCGCCGCGCTGGCCGCCCTGCTCGGCGCCGTGCTTCTGCTGCGCGCGCGTGCCGTGCCGAACGCCCGCCCCGACCCCCTGGGCCGCCTGGTGCCCGTGACCGACGCCGGCTACTGGGCCGCGATGCTGACCGCGGGCACGCTGGGCACCGTGGCCGGCGACCTGATCGAGGACGTGGCAGGGCAGGGCGCCGCCGCCGCCCTCTGCGCCGCCGTCCTCCTGGCGGCGGTCCTGTGCCACGCGGCCCTGCGCCGTCCCGGCCTTGCGGCCTACTGGGCGACGATCCTCGTGGCGCGCACCGCCGGCACCGCGCTCGGCGACTTCGCGACGGACCGCGGCGGCCTCGGCCTGGGCCTGCCCCTGGCCACGGCGTGCAGCGGCGCCCTCCTGCTGTGCGTCCTCCTGCTGTGGCGCCGCGCACCCGGCCCCGCGCCAAGGCCGTCCCCGCCCGCCGCAGCCTGACCCCGGGTCCCGATCCCGCAGGCGCCGCGCCCCGCCTCGCCCCCGCGCCCGCTTCGGGGCATCCTGCATCGCACTCCCGGGAGCCACCCATGTCCGACGCCCTCCAGCGCCGCCTCGACGCCGCCCACGCCATCTGCGCCGAGGCCGCCGCCCTCGCCCTGCGCCTGCAGCCCCCCCCGGGCGCCCCGCAGGCCACCGAGAAGGGCGCCCAGGACTGGCTCACCGAGGCCGACGGCGCCGTCGAGCGCCTGATCCGCGACCGCCTGCGCGAAGCCTTCCCCGAGGACGGCTTCCTCGGCGAGGAAGAAGGCGACGCCGGCAACGGCGCCCTGCGCTGGATCGCCGACCCGATCGACGGCACCAGCAACTTCGCCCGCGGCCGCCCGCGCTGGTGCGTCTCCCTCGGCCTGGTCGGCGACGGCCGCGCGCTCGCCGGCGTGCTCGCCGCCCCCGCGCTCGGCGAGACCTACGCCGCCCGCGCCGGCGGCGGCGCCACGCTGAACGGCCGCCCGATCCGCGTCTCCGGCACCACCGACATGGCCCGCGCCATGGTCGAGATCGGCTGGTCCCCCCGCAGCGACACCGACTCGTTCCACGCGCTGAACCGCCGCGTCATGGCCGCCGGCGCCATGCTCCGCGCCGCCGGCTCCGGCGCGATGGCGCTGGCCGACGTCGCCTGCGGCCGCCTCGACGGCTACTGCGAGCTGCACATCCGCCTGTGGGACGTCGCCGCCGGCCTGGCGATCCTGGCCGAGTCCGGGGCGGTGGTCAGCGACTTCCTCGCAGGATCCGGCCCCACCACCGGCGACGAGATCCTGGCCAGCACCCCCGCCCTCGCCGCCGAGCTGCGCGGCCTGATGGACGGGGCAGCGAAGCAAGGTTGATGCTCTGCCTCAAACTCCGCCAGGGGGAGCCCCCCTGGACCGGCTCTACCTAAGAAGCGCCAGTCCAGGGCGGCTCGCCCTGGCGGGTCCGGGCAGAGCCCGGCCTTGCTTCCTGCGCTATGCTTGCGCCCGCCCCCCCGAAAGGACCCCGCCATGCCCCTGCTGCGCTTCGACCTCATCGAGGGACGCACCGAGTCCGAGCTGCGCACCCTGCTCGACGCCGCCCACCGCGCCATGGTCGCCGCCTTCAAGGTGCCGCAGCGCGACCGCTACCAGATCGTCCACCAGCACCCGGCCGCGCACCTGATCGTGCAGGACACGGGCCTGGGTATCCCGCGCACCGACAAGGTCGTGATGCTCAGCGTCACCAGCCGCCCGCGCGACCAGGCCGCCAAGGTGATCTTCTACAGGCTGCTCTGCGAGGAGCTGGAGGCGAGCTGCGGCATCCGCTCGAGCGACGTCATGGTCTCCATCGTCAGCAACAGCGACGCCGACTGGAGCTTCGGCCTGGGCCGCGCGCAGTTCCTCACCGGCGACCTCTAGCCCCGGCTTCCCCCGGGCCGGCCCCTCTGCTCCACTCCGCGCCGATTGGGAGGGCTGGGCCATGGCGGACGTGAGGTCGATGTGCGCGATCGGGGACAGGGGCCAGCTCGGCCTGGGCGGCCACCTGCCCTGGGAGGGCGACCCCCGCCCGGCCTTCCGCGAGGACGTGCGCCGCTTCTGGGCGATGACGCTGGGCCACGTGCTGATCGCCGGACCCAGGACGATCGCCTCCATCCCGAAGGAGGAGTTCGCCCATCGCACCATCGAGGTGATCCACGCCACCGACCGCCCCGAGGACGTGCTGGCGCGCTTCGCGGGTCGCGTGGTGTTCGTGGGCGGCGGCCCGGCGGTGTGGGACGTCTACGCGCCGCTGATCGTGCACTGGGACATCACGCGCCTGCCGTACGACGGGCCCGCCGACACCTGGTTCGACCCGAAGTGGCTGATCGGGCGCGGGCGGGACTAGCAAGGAAGCTTGAGGCTCTGCCTCAAGCTCCGCCAGGGCGAGCCGCCCTGGACCGGCCTTCGAAGGGATCTCCTTTGTGATGCCGGTCCAGGGGCGGCTCGCCCCTGGCGGGTCCGGGCAGAGCCCGGCCTTGCTTACGCCCGCACCGTCCCCCGCTCCCCCCCAAGCGCCAGCGACACGACCGCCGCCACCACGATGTTCACCGCCAGCGCCAGCAGCCCGACGTAGACGCCGTACGTCGTGCCCCCGACCACGAGCGGGTACACCGGCTTCAGCCCGTCCGCGACCACCATCCAGCCGCCCACTCCGATGCCCACGGCCCACCCCGCCAGCAGCCCCTCCGCGCGGAACACCCGGCTGAACAGCCCGAACACCACCGAGGGGAACGTCTGCAGGATCACCAGCCCGCCGATCAGCTGCAGGTCGATGACGTCCTTTGTCTGCAGGAAGAAGATGCACAGCAGCGCGCCGAGCTTGACCAGCAGCGAGGTGATCTTCGCCACCTGCGCCTCGCCGGCCGGGGTGACCGCGGGATCGACGTAGGCCTTCCACACGTTGCGGGTGAACAGGTTGGCGCTGCCGATCGACATCACCGCCGCCGGCACCAGCGCCCCGATCGCCACGGCGGCGAACGCGAAGCCCGTGAACCACTGCGGGAAGATCGCGTCGAACAGCGCCGGCACCACCGACGTCGGCGGCGTCTTCGGGTCGATGCCGGCGGCGTAGGCCATGTATCCCAGCAGCGCGATCAGCCCGAGCAGCAGCGTGTACGCCGGCAGCAGGATCGCGTTCTTGCGGATCGTGTCCGCGCTCTTGGACGCGAACACCCCGGTCAGCGTGTGCGGGTACATGAACGCCGCCAGCGCCGAGCCCAGCGCCAGCGACGCGTAGGGCAGCATCTGCGCCGGCTTGAGCAGGATGCCGCCCGCGCCCTTGGCCGCGAACGCGGTCTGCGCCGAGGTGAACACCGCGCCGTAGCCGCCCAGGTGCGCCGGGATCACCGCGACGGCCACGAGCACCACGATGTAGATCATGATGTCCTTGACGAAGGCGATCAGCGCCGGCGCCCGCAGCCCCGCCGAATACGTGTAGAGCGCCAGGATCACGAACGCGACCGCCAGCGGCACCTCGCCGACCAGGCCCAGCGCGCCGATCACCACCTGCATGCCCACCAGCTGCAGCGCGATGTAGGGCATCGTCGCCAGCAGCCCGGTGACCGCCACCGCCAGCTCCAGCGCCCGCGAGCCGTAGCGCGCCCCCACCACGTCCGCCGCGGTGACGTGCCCGCCGGCCGCCGCGTACTCCCACAGCTTCGGCATCACCAGGAAGATGAACGGGTACACCAGGATCGTGTAGGGCAGGGCGAAGAACCCGTACGCCCCCGCCGAGAACACCAGCGCCGGCACCGCGATCACCGTGTACGCCGTGTAGAAGTCCCCGCCGACGAGGAACCAGGTGATCCAGGTGCCGAACTGCCGCCCGCCGAGCCCCCACTCGTCGATGTGCGCCAGCGTCGCCGGCCTGCGCCAGCGCGCGGCGACGAACCCCATCACCGACACCACCGCGAAGAAGAACGCGAACACGAGGAACGCCGTCCAGTGCAGCCCGCCCGGCGCGATGATGCTCACGATCCCTCGCTCCGCCACACCACGAAGGTGAGCAGCGCCGTGACCGGCACCCAGAGCAGCTGGTACCAGTAGAAGAACGGGAAGCCGAACAGCGACGGCTCGGCGAAGTTGTAGAACGGTATCCAGAGCAGCCCGACGAAGGGCAGCAGAAGCAGCAGACGCATCGGACCCATCCCCCCGGACCGTCCTGCGTTGCGGTCCCGGTCCGGTTATGCGGACCCGGAGCGGCGCAGGGCAAGGCACCGCCGCAGGGTCCGCCCCGCGTGTGGCGGCCGCGCCACGCAGCCCGTCAGCGCGCGCCTCAGCGCAGCTCCGGCCGGATCGGCGAGCGCACCCCCTCGTGGCTCTCGTGCCCGACCAGCACGCCGGCGTAGCCGTCCCGCGACTCGCGCACGAACAGCCCCGCCGGCTGCCTGCCGTCGTAAGCAGCGCCCCCGACCTCGGCGAAGTCCGGCCGCTCCTCCAGCCCCCGCAGCAGCGCCGCCAGCTCCGGCTCCGCGGCCGGCGCGAAGTAGAAGCGGTGCGACGGCCAGTGCGCCGCCTCGCCGGGCAGCGCGCGCGCCGCCTTGCCGAGCCGGCCCGTGAGGTCGTGGAACAGCGCCAGCGCGAGGTCGTGCGCGGCGCGCGACAGCCCCGCCTCCTCCGCCCTGGCCTCGATCTCCACCGGCGACGACGCGATCAGCAGCTTGTCCATGGCCCCCGGCCTCCCTCGTGACGCAGCAGAAGCGGGGCACGCGCCCCGGGGTTGCAGCCAGCAAGGTTGAGGCTCTGCCTCAAACTCCGCCAGGGGGAGCCCCCCTGGACTGGCTTCCCCTAGAAAGCGCCGGTCCAGGGGCGGCTCGCCCCTGGCGGGTCCGGGCGGAGCCCGGCCTTGCTTCCTACCGGCCGCCCCTCAAAGCAGCCCCAGCACCATCAGCTCCGCCCGTAGCCGCGGCGGCATCCCCTCGCCCCCGCCCTCGCCGGCCTCCAGGTCCGCCGGCGCCGCGTCCGCCTCCAGGTAGCGCCACCCCTGGAACGCCCGCACCGGCCGCGGCGCCACCGCCACCAGCGTGCGGTCGAGCATCAGCGCCGTGCACGGCGTGCCGTCCTCGCGCCGCTCCGCCACGATGTCGACCACCCTCTGCCGCGCCAGCAGCAGCCCCGCCACCACCCAGTGGATCGAGCCCTGCGCCACGATCTCCTCCGCCCGTCGCGGGAACGAGCGCGTGAGATGGCGCAGCGGCGCCACCGCGGCCCGCGCCGCCTGCACCTCGCGCAGGTGGTCGAGGTCGCGCACGCCGACGGCCAGCTTGATCAGATGCACCATGGACCCCAGGTGGCACGGCCGCGCCGACCAGCCAACCCCGGGCGGAACACAAGGCAAGGGCAGCAAGGCCAGAGGCTCTGCCTCTGGACTCCGCTCAAGGCTCGCCTTGAGAATCCACTTCTTAAGTCAAGGGATCGAGGGGGCCTCGGACCCTTCGCGGGTCCGGGCAGGGCCCGGCCTTCCTTCCGCCCGCCTCGTTGCCCCTTCCGCCCCCCCGCCGGCATGATGCCCCCGCCGGATCGCGCCTCGGTCCCGAGCACAGGAGAGCCTCGCCGATGACGACGCACGGTCTGCAGATCTTCCCCCGCAGCTTCCAGGTCGAGCCCCCCGGCACCCGCACCGGCGAGGTGGACGACAGCGCCACCGTCCACCTCACGGTCGTGCTCAAGCCCCACGCGCCGATCGACCCCGCCGCGCCCGCGCTGCCCCACGCCGAGTACGCCCGCCGCCACGGCACCCGCGACGCCGTGACCGAGCGCTTCGCCGCCTACGCCCGCAGCCACGGCCTGCAGGTCGAGCAGCCCGCCGGCGCCTTCCACATGCTGACCCTGACCGGCACCTACGCGCAGGCGCGCAGCGCCTTCCGCCCGGAGGGCCTCGGCCTCTACCAGGCGGGCGGCCAGGACGCCGGCCGCAGCTTCGTCGGCCGCAGCGGCCACCTCTCCGTGCCCCCCGAGCTGGCCGCCGACCTGGTCGCGGTCATGGGCTTCGACCAGCGCCCGATCGCGCGCCCGCACTTCCGCATCCGCGCGCGCGCCAGCGCCGGCATCTCCTACGACCCCTCCGCCGTCGCCGCCCACTACGGCTTCCCCACCACCCAGACCGGCGCCGGCCAGACCGTCGCCATCATCGAGCTGGGCGGCGGCTACACCCCCGCGCAGATGACCGCCTACTTCGCGGCCCACCACGTCCACCGCACCGGCACCCTGGAGGCCGTCCCAGTCGGCGGCGCCACCAACACGCCGGGCGACCCCACCGGCGCCGACGGCGAGGTGCAGCTCGACATCCAGGTCGTGGGCTCCGTGGCCCCGGCGGCGAACATCGCCGTCTACTTCGGCGCCAACCAGGGCAGCGGCTTCCTCGACGCCATAGCCGCCGCCGTGCACGACACGACGCGCAAGCCGTCGGTGATCTCCATCAGCTGGGGCGGCCCGGAATCCTCGTGGTCGGCGCAGGACATCGACGCCATGGACCAGGTGTTCCAGACCGCCGGCAGCCTCGGCATCACCGTCTGCGCCGCCTCCGGCGACAACGGCGCCTCCGACGGCACCACCGGCGGCATGCTCACCGTGGACTTCCCGGCCTCCAGCCCGAACGTGCTCGGCTGCGGCGGCACCCGCCTGCCGCGCACCGGCGCCGAGGTCGCCTGGAACGACGGCACCCGGGGCGGCGCCACCGGCGGCGGCTACAGCACCCACTTCCCGAAACCCGCCTGGCAGGCCGGCAACACCCACACCGG
The DNA here is from genome assembly GCA_964236315.1 of uncultured Acetobacteraceae bacterium. Lineage (GTDB taxonomy): Bacteria > Pseudomonadota > Alphaproteobacteria > Acetobacterales > Acetobacteraceae > CAXSEF01. The sequence goes on from CAXSER010000035.1 coordinate 7,565, forward strand.
CCGCGGCGTGCCCGACGTCGCCGGCGATGCCGACCCCCAGACCGGCTACAACGTCAGCATCGACGGCCAGCCCGAGGTGATCGGCGGCACCAGCGCCGTCGCCCCCCTGTGGGCCGGGCTGATCGCCCTGGCCAACCAGGCCGCCGGCCGCAACGCCGGCCTCGTCAACCCCGCGCTCTACGCCCACCCCGCGGCCATGACCGACATCACCCACGGCAACAACGCGGGCTACAGCGCCGCCGTCGGCTGGGACCCGGTCACCGGCCTCGGCAGCCCGAAGGGCGCGGCCGTCGTCGCGGCGCTCAAGGCCACAGGCACGGCCGCCGAGGCCTGAGGCGCGGTCGGCAAGGCAAGGTCGAGGCTCTGCCTCAAACTCCGCCATGGGCCGGGCCCTTGGATCGCCTCCTCCTAGGGAAGGCAGTCCAGAGGCCCAGCCTCTGGCGGGTCTGGGCGGAGCCCGGCCTCGCCCTCCCCCGGGCTCGCCTCACGGCGCCGGGTCGGCGTCCGGCGACACGTCCCGCGGCGGCGGCAGCCCGCCCCTCTTCTTGATCGCGTCGAGCATGGCGTCGGGGTCGGCGGCGACGCCCATCGCGGCCGCCTCGGGGTCCTCGCGGTCGTGCAGGTCCGGGTGGTCGGCCCGCATCTCCTCCAGCAGCGCGATGATCTTCGCCGACTTCTGCTCGCCCAGGATCGCGAGCTCCAGGCTGAGCTGCTCGCGATACACCGCGAGCTGGTCCTCGCGCCGCTGCGTGGCGAGGATCAGGATCGTGACGTAGAGCGCCAGCGCGCCCAGCGTGTCCTGCAGCCACGCGAACGGCGGCGCGTCCCAGGGCGTGGCACCCATGTGCTGCGCCGCCAGGTTGGCGCCGATCCAGGCCGCGATGAGCACCGTCAGCACCGCGATCATGGTGGGGCGGCCGATCCAGGCCGTCATGGTCTCGACCAGCCGCTGCAGCGTGCCGGCCTCGCGCAGGTGGTCGGCGTGCAGCCTGGCGATCGCCTGCACCGTGGTCTCGATGTGCGCCGGCAGGATCGGGGTCTCGGCCAATGTCGCTGGTCCAGTTCTGCTGCGCCCGCACCCGTCTCACGGTGCCCGCCGGGGTGCAACGCCGCCGCCCCGCCCCCGTGCGACGCGAACGCGCCGCCGCCGCGCAACGTGAACGCGGTCCCGCGACGCGGCCGCACGGGCCGGCGCGACAATCGTGCGCCGGCGTGCCCGGCCATGCGACCCGCGGCGCCGCGCGGCGTTCATCCCGGACCGGAACCCAAGGAGCTGCCGATGTCCGCGCCCGAAAGCCTCAAGGACGTCTACGCCGACGAGATCAAGGACCTGTGGTCGGCCAACGACCAGATGATCCGCGCCCTGGCCACGCTGACCGACAAGGCGCACGACCCGAAGCTGAAGACCTTCCTCGACGAGTCCGTCGCCGGCATCGCCAGGCACAACGAGACGCTGAAGTCCCTGCTGGAGGACGCCGGCGAGGAGGTCGAGAAGGAGCACTGCAAGGGCATGGAGGGCCTGGTCAAGGAGGCCCTGAAGCACGGCCTCAAGGAGGCCCCCGAGGACGGCGAGCTGCGCGACATCGTCCTCATCGCGCAGTACCAGCGGATGAGCCACTACGGGATCGCGGGCTTCGGCTCGGCCGCCGCCTACGCCAGGGCACTCGGCATGAAGCGCCACGAGACGCAGCTCAAGTCGATCGTCTCCGACATCTACAAGGCCGACGAGACCGGCAGCCACCTGGGCGAGAAGGCCGCCAAGCTCGCCGCCCGGCACGCCAAGTCCTCCGCCGAAGGCTGAGGACGCCCGCGCCCGACCCGGCTACCGCGCGGCAGGCCCGGACCCCGCCGTGGGCCCGGGCCTGTGGCTCCAAGTCGAGGTCTCCAGAGGCGAGCCTTTGGCGGAGTCCGGAGGCAGCGCCTCTGGTCTTGCCTATCCGCTCGTGCCCGCGCCCGCGGCCCCCCCGCCATCCCCGCGCCGGTTCTCGTCGCACCGGTCGCTGGTCAGCCCCACAGTGCGCACCAGCGCCGGGAACAGCACCCAGGCATCGAGCCGCTCCGCCCGCGGCACGCCCCGCCGCAGCACGTCCAGCCGCTCCGACAGCACGCTCGGCCGCGGCAGCGCCTCGCAGTCCCCCTCCGACAGGCCGTAGGCGAGCAGCCGCCAGTCCACGTCGTCGCCGCAGCCGTCCGCCGCGACCCACTCCAGCAGCCTGCGCGCCCCCGCCGCGCTGACCAGGTAGCCGTCCGCGCCCGGCGCGTTGGCCTCCGGCGCGAAATCCTGCAGCGCCCGGGCCAGCGGCACCGCCTGGAACCCGTCCGCACCGGCGAGCGCCGGCTGCAGCCGGTCGTTGACGAAGCAGACGTCGAACGCCGCCGGCAGCCCGAGCGCGCCCAGCCCCGCCGGCAGGTCCAGCAGCGCCATCACGTCGTCCTCGACCACCAGGCAGTGCGACAGCCCCTGCGCGAGCATCCACCGCCACGCCGCCACATGGCTCAGGAAGCACCCCAGCGTGCCCCGCATGCCCAGATCCCCGCCCAGCCGCAGCACCTCCGCGTCCGGCAGCGCGCTGCCCAGCACGCCGGGGATGCGGTGCAGCCCGGGCGCCGAGCCCGCGAAGCCGCGGCGCAGATCGACCATCCGCTCCGGGTTGCGGTCCAGGTTGATCACCGCGACCGCGTACGACGGCCCGCCCCCGGGCGCCCGTCCGATCCACGCCGCCATCCGCCGGTAGATGGCCAGCGCCGCCCCCCGGCTCGCCCGGTCCGGCGCGTCGCTCAGCGCCAGGTGCGCCGCCGCCGCCGCGTAGTCCCTCTGCTGCGCCGCGACATGGCTCAGCAGCTCGTGCACCGCGGCCGCATCGGCACCCCCCGCCAGCAGGCGCTCCGCCCGGGCGCGCAGCTCCGCGAGGTCGGCCGGGTGGAACAGCGCGAGGTCGCGGTAGTGCGCGAACCATGCGTCGTCGGGCATGTGCCGCGTGCTGGCCCGGAACGCCGCGTCGCAGTCGGGATAATGGTAGCCGGCCAGCAGCGCGCGCCGCAGCGCGAGCCCGTGCTCCCAGCGCTCCGGCGCGTCGCGCAGGCGTCGGCGCCATGCGGCGGCTTCCTTGTCGGGGTGCACGGTCATCGTCGCTCCGGGCAGGAAGCAAGGCCGGGCTCTGCCCGGACCCGCCAGGGCGAGCCGCCCTGGACTGGCTTCTCTAAGAGAAGGCGATCCAAGGGCCCAGCCCTTGGCGGAGTTCGAGGCAGAGCCTCGACCTTGCTTGCCTCAGTGCCCCGTCTTCGGCTCCGCCCGGGTGAACAGCCGCGTGGTGCGCTCGCGCATCCCCTGGAAGAACACGTAGAGCATCGGGATGATGAAGATGCCGACGCCCGACGCCGCGATCATGCCGGCGAACACCGGCGTGCCCACGTCGCGCCGGCTGATCTGCGCGGCCCCGTGCGCGATCACCAGCGGCACCAGCCCGAGGATGAACGCGACCGACGTCATCATCACCGCGCGGAACCTGGCGCGCGCGCCGTCGATCGCGGCCTGCTGGATGCTCTCCCCTGCCTCGCGCCGGTCCTTGGCGAACTCGACGATCAGGATGCCGTTCTTCGCCGCCAGCGCGATCAGCACGACAAGCCCGATCTGCGCGTACAGGTCGAGCGACAGCCCCGCGATCCAGATGCCCACGAAGCTGCCGAGGATGCCAACCGTGACCGAGAGCAGCACCGGGATCGGGATCACCCAGCTCTCGTACAGCCCGACCAGGAACAGGAACGCGAACAGGATCGCCATCGCCAGGATCGCCCCGGTCTGCCCCGACGCCGCGACCTCCTGGAACGCGGTGCCGGTCCACTCGAAGTCGTAGCCGCGCGGCAGGGTCCTGCCCGACAGCGCACCCATCGCGGCCAGCGCGGTGCCGGACGAGATGCCCGGCTTGGGGCTGCCGTTGATGGTGACCGCGCGGTAGTTGTTGTAGCGCGTGATGACCTGCGGCCCGAGCTGGTAGTGCAGCGTGGCGATGGAGCGCAGCGGCACCACGCCGCCGGTGTTGTTGCGCACGTAGATGTTCCACAGGTCGTCGATCCTGGAGCGGTCGACCTGCTCGCCCTCGATGTTGACCTGCCAGACACGGCCGAACAGGTTGAACTGGTTGACGTAGATGCCGCCCAGGGTGGCGCCCAGCGTGATGAAGATGTCGCTGATCGACAGCCCCAGCGCCTGCGCCTTCTGCCGGTCGATGTCGAGGTAGAGCGACGGGTTGGTCGCGGTGAAGGTGGAGAACACGCGCGTCAGGTCGGGGTTCTGGTTGGCCGCCCCGATCAGCCCGCCCATGACGCTGCCCAGCGACGCCGGGTCCTGGCCCTCCAGCGCCTCCAGCTCGTACTCGAAGCCGCCGGTGGTCGACAGCCCGATGATCGGCGGCAGGTTGAACGGCAGGATGGTGGCGGTGCGGATCGACTGCGAGGCGCCGAACACCTGGCCGATCAGCGCCTGCGCGGACTGGGCCGCGACGGTGCGCTGGCCGAAGTCCTTGAGCTTGACGAACATGAACGCAGCGTTGCTCTCCGCCGCGCTGTCGAGCAGCGAGAAGCCGACGAGGGCGAAGGTGTCGCGCACCCCCGGCATCGGCTTGACCACGTGCTCGAGCTGCTCGACCACGCCCTTGGTGCGCGCGACCGAGGCGCCGTCGGGCAGCTGGATCGCCACGAAGAACCCGCCCTGGTCCTCCTCCGGCAGGAAGCCGGTGGGCGTGATCAGCGTGAAGCCGTAGATCGCCACGGCGCACCCGACGACGACCGCGATCGAGAGCACGCTGACGCGCACCAGGCGGGCGACGATGCCGGCGTAGCCGTCGCGCACCCAGTCGATGGCGCGCATCACCCGGCCCATGATGCCGCGCTTCTCGCCGGTGTGGCGCAGGAACACCGCGCACAGCGCCGGCGACAGCGTCAGCGCGTTCAGCGCCGAGATCAGCATCGCCACGCTGATGGTGACCGCGAACTGGCGGAACAGCTCGCCGGAGATGCCGGGGATGAACGCCAGCGGCACGAACACCGACAGCAGCACCAGGGTGATGGCGATGATCGGCGCGGTGATCTGCTCCATCGCCTTCTTGGTGGCGTCGGCCGGGCTGAGGTCCGGCTCCTCGCCCATGACGCGCTCGACGTTCTCGACCACGACGATGGCGTCGTCGACCACGATGCCGATCGCCAGCACCAGCGCCAGCAGCGACACGGTGTTGGCGGTGTAGCCGAGCGAGAGCAGCCCCGCGAAGGCGCCGATCAGGCTGACCGGCACCGCGATGGTCGGGATCAGGGTGGCGCGCAGGTTGCCCAGGAACAGGAACACCACGATCACCACCAGCACGAACGCCTCGGCCAGCGTCTTGAGCACCTCGGTGATGGTGTCGTGCACGAAGGTCGTGGAGTCGTAGGTGATCTGGTAGGTCAGCCCCTCGGGGAACCGCCTGGCCAGTGCCGCGATCCGCCCGTTGACGGCGGCCGCCGTGCTCACCGCGTTGGCACCGGGCGAGAGATACAGCGCCATGGCGACCGACGGCTGGCCCGACAGCCGGCTCTCGCTGTCCTGGTTCTGCGAGCCCAGCTCGACGCGCGCCACGTCCTTGATGCGCAGCGTGGAGCCGTCGGGGTTGGCGCGCAGCACGATCTCGCCGAACTGGTCCGGCGTGACGAGCCGCCCCTGGGTCTGCACGTTGAACTGGAACTGCTGGTCGTTGGAGGCAGGACGCGCGCCGATGCGCCCGACCGCGGCCACGGTGTTCTGCGACGAGATCGCGGTGATCAGGTCCGTCGGCGCCAGGTTGAGCTGCGTCAGCCGGTTGGTGTCGAACCAGATGCGCATCGAGTACTGCTGCTGGCTGAGCAGCCGCGCCTGGCCCACGCCAGCGATGCGGCTGACCGCGTCGGTGACGTTGATGGTCAGGTACGAGGTGATGAACAGCGGGTCCTGCTTGCCGTTCGCGCTGTAGAAGTTGACGAACTCCAGGATCGCCGACGAGCGCTTCTGCACCGTCAGCCCCTGCGTCTGCACCTGCGCGGGCAGCTGGGGCAGGGCGGTCTGCACCCGGTTGTTGACGTTGACCGTGTTGATGTCGGGGTTGGTGCCGAGGCTGAACGAGACGGTGAGGTTGTAGGAGCCGTCGTCGCCGTTGGTGCTCTTCATGTAGAGCATCTTGTCCACGCCCACGACCTGCGCCTCGATCGGCTGCGCCACCGAGGACTCGACCACGGCGGCGGACGCGCCCGGGTAGCTCGCGGTCACCTGGACCTGCGGCGGCACGATGTCGGGGAACTGCGCGACGGGGATGCGGGTCAGCCCGAGGGCGCCGGCGATGGTGATGATGATCGCGATCACGACCGCGAGGCGCGGCCGGTCGACGAAGACGGCGGAGATCATGTCAGTGCCCGCCGCCCGCGCTGGCGCCGGAGGTGGGGTTGCTCGCGCCGATCTGCCCGCCCGACGCCTGGCCGGCGGGAACCGCCCCGGCGGCACCCGAGGCCGGGCCGGCCGGCGTCGCGGCACCGGACCCCGCGGCGTCGGCTCCCGGCGCGGTGGCGG
>CAXSER010000036.1:0-14063 GCA_964236315.1 uncultured Acetobacteraceae bacterium
AGCGCCTCCGCGGGGTCGGGGTCGTCGGCGGCGAGGTCGAGGGCGCCGGCGAGCACGCCCGCAAGGCCGGAGAGGTCGTGGCTCAGGCGTGCGGCCAGCAGCTCGGCCAGGGCGAGACGCGCGCGGGACTCCGCGGGGGCGAGGGCGCCGAGTGGGAGAGTGTCGTCGGGCATGGGATGGGGTCCTCGCGGTCGGCGGGCCGCGCCCCGGATCGGACGGTTGTCGCGGATCGGCGGCCCTGATGATGGCACGCGCGGGCTCCGGGTGCCGAAAGCGGCCGCGGGCCGGGCGGGCCGCGGCTCACGGCATCGAGAAGGCGGGCGCGTTCCGCCTTCGGTGGGGCTACACAGGAAAAGCGGGCGCAGGAAGCGCGGGGAGGCACGATGGTCGACAGGCTGGCGGTTCCGTTCGAACCCGGGCAGTGGGTGCGCCATCCCGGCCGCGACGACTGGGGCCTGGGCCAGGTGCAGTCCGTGGTCGGGTGGCGGGTGACGGTGAACTTCGAGAACGCGGGCAAGGTGCTGGTCAACGCGGCGGTCGTCGGCCTGGAGATCGCGGAGTGAGCGGGGCACGAGCCGGGACACCTGCCGGGTCCGGACGCCGGACCGAGGCTGCCCGCGATGTCGTGCCTTGATCCGCGCCGTGCAATCGCGACATGAGGGACAGAGCCCGGCGCCCCACCGGGCCCACGCGCCGGGCCCGCCCGCAGTGCCTCACAAGGACGCCCTCCCCGCATGATCGACCCGTTCGGCAGGTCCATCACCTACCTCCGCGTCTCGGTGACGGACCGCTGCGACCTCCGCTGCGTCTACTGCATGGCCGAGGAGATGGAGTTCCTGCCCAAGCCGGAGGTGCTCTCCCTGGAGGAGCTGGACCGGCTGTGCGGCGCCTTCGTTGGGCTCGGCGTGCGCAGGCTTCGGCTGACCGGGGGCGAGCCGCTGGTGCGCCGGGGCGTGATGCAGCTGTTCGCCGGGCTGGGCGCGCGCCTCGGGCAGGGGCTCGACGAGCTGACGCTGACCACGAACGGCACGCAGCTCAGGCGGTTCGCGCCGGAGCTGGCGCGGGCGGGGGTGCGGCGGGTCAACGTCAGCCTCGACACGCTGGATGCCGCGGCGTTCGCGGCGGTGACGCGGCGCGGGCGGCTGCCGGAAGTGCTCGACGGGATCATGGCGGCGCGCGACGTGGGGCTCGCGGTCAAGATCAACGCGGTGGCGTTGCGCGGCGTGAACGAGGACCGCTTCGACGAGATGCTGGCCTGGTGCGGGCAGCACGGCTTCGACCTGACGCTGATCGAGACGATGCCGATGGGCGACATCGGCGGCGACCGGACCGACCAGTACCTGCCGCTGTCGGTGGTGCGGGCGCGGCTGCGGCTGCGCTGGACGCTCACCGAGAGCGACCACAGGACGGGCGGGCCGGCGCGCTACTTCGACGTGGCCGAGACCGGGCAGCGTATCGGCTTCATCACGCCGATGACGCACAACTTCTGCGAGAGCTGCAACCGGGTGCGGCTGACCTGCACGGGGACGCTGTACATGTGCCTCGGGCAGGACGACGCGGTGGACCTGCGCGCGCCGCTGCGGGACGGCGCGTCGGACGAGGAGCTGCAGGCGGTGATCCTCGGCGCGATCGCCCACAAGCCGAAGGGGCATGACTTCGTGATCGAGCGTCAGCGGCTCGCGCCGTCGGTGGCGCGGCACATGAGCGTCACGGGGGGCTGAGGCGGCGCTGGCGGAGGCAGGAAGCAAGGCCGGGCTCTGCCCGGACCCGCCAGGGCGAGCCGCCCTGGACCGGCCTCCGGAAGCGGAAGGTTCCTCTGGGCCGGGCATGGTGGTCGTGGGATCTAGTCGCGGGGTCGAAGGATCAAAGGCCTCGCGGCTCTTGCGGGTAAGGACAGGACCCGGCCCCGCCTACCTGTGTGCCTCCCCGTTTGCGCCCGGTGCCGGCGCGGCAATTGACACGAGCGCGCATCTGCGAGATTCGGGAGGCATGATCCGAATCATTGCCGGCCCGCACCAGTTCAAGGCCCGTTTCGAGGCCGCCGCGCCCAGGACGGAGGCCGTGTTCCGCAGCCTCCTGCCCTACGAGCAGAAGATCATCCACGTGCGCTGGAGCGGCGAGGCGTGCTGGATCCCGCTGGGCGAGCTCGACCTCGGCCTGACGCACGAGAATGCCACGACATACCCGGCGCCGGGCCAGATCCTGCTTTATCCGGGCGGGCTCAGCGAGACCGAGTTCCTGATCGCCTACGGGAGCGTCAACTTCGCCAGCAAGCTGGGACAGCTCGCGGGCAACCACTTCCTGACCATCACCGAGGGGCTGGAGAACCTGGCGACCCTGGGGAAGATGGTCCTGTGGCAGGGCGCGCAGGACATCCGCTTCGAGCTGGACGCGGGCTGACGGCCGACGCCGACCAGCACGGGGGCGCCGCAATCGCGGGCGTCCAGGAGGCGGGCGACGAGGAGGCACGCCGGGTCGGGGCGATGCTGATGGCGCGTCTCGAGGCGCTGTCGGGGTTCACCGACGTGCCGGGCGAGCTGACCCGGCTGTACCTGACGCCCGCGCACAAGGCGGCGGCGCTGCAGGTTGCCGTGTGGATGCGCGAGGCCGGGCTGGAGGCGTGGATCGACGACGTGGGCAACGTCGTCGGGCGCACCGCCCCACCAGGCGACCGGGACCGGCCCGCCGGGGCATGGCCGGTGCTGATCCTCGGCTCGCACATCGACACGGTCCGGCAGGCAGGACGCTACGACGGCGCGTTCGGGGTGCTGGCGGCGGTGGCGGCGCTGGGCGAGCTGCGGGCGGCGGGACAGGCGATGCCGTGCGCGGTGGAGGTCGTGGCGTTCGGCGACGAGGAGGGCGTGCGCTTCCCGGTGACGATGGCCGGCTCGCGCAGCCTGGCGGGCCGGTTCGACCCGGCGTCGCTGGACACGGTGGACGCGGACGGGGTGTCGCTGCGCGAGGCGCTGGTGCGCTTCGGCTGCGACCCGGCGGGCATCACGGGCCTCTCGCGCATCGGTTGCGGCGTCGCGGGCTACGTCGAGGCGCACATCGAGCAGGGGCCGGTGCTGGAGGCGCAGTCGCTGCCGCTCGGCGTCGTCACCGCGATCGCCGGCGCCACGCGGCTGCGCATCGCCGTCGCCGGCACCGCGGGGCATGCCGGGACCGTGCCGATGTCGATGCGCCACGACGCGCTGGTGGCGGCGGCCGCGATGGTGCTCGCGGTCGAGCAGGTCGCGCAGCAGGGCGGGCGCTCGCTGGTCGCGACGGTGGGGCAGATGCTGGTCAGCCCGGGTGCCCCGAACAGCATCCCTGGCGACGTCGAGTTCAGCGTCGACGTCCGTGCCGCCGAGGACAGCGTGCGCCACGACGGGGTGGCGGCGATCCGGCGCGCGCTCGGGATCGTCGCGGCGGAGCGGGGCGTGCGGCTGCACTGCGCGGTGGTGCACGAGGCGGCCGCGGTCGCGTGCGCGGCGTCGCTGCAGGACTCGCTCGAGCGGGCGGTGGGGAGCCTCGGGGTGCCGCCGCTGCGGCTGGCGAGCGGGGCGGGGCACGACGCGATGGCGATGGCGGCGCTGTGCCCGGTCGGGATGCTGTTCACCCGGTGCTGGCGCGGAGTCAGCCACAACCCGGCGGAGGCGATCAGCGTGGCCGACGCAGGGCTGACGGTGCTGGCGCTGTGCGCGTGGCTGCGGGCGTGGCGACCGGAAGCGTAGGCAAGGTTGAGGCTCTGCCTCAAACTCCGCCAAGGGCTGGGCCCTTGGATCGCCTTCTCTTAAGGGAAGCCGGTCCAGGGGCGGCTCGCCCCTGGCGGGTCTGGGCAGAGCCCAGGCTTGCTTCCTACTCCGCCGGCACCGGGAGCTCGGTGTCGTGGGCGAGGTCGACCCGTGTCTCGCCGGCGAGGACGCTGCGGGCGAGGCGGAGGTCGATGTCGCCTTCCCAGGCGGCGATGACGACGGTGGCGACGCAGTTGCCCACGAGGTTGCCGAGCGCGCGGGCCATGCCGATGAACCAGTCGATCGAGAGCACGAGGACCAGGCCGATCGCGGGGATGGCGGGCACGGCGTTCAGGGTGGCGGCAAGGATGACGATGGCCGAGCCGGGGATGCCGTGGGCGCCCTTCGACGTGACCAGCGAGATGCCGAGGACAAGGAGCAGGTCGCCGAGGCTCAGCGGGGTGTTGGTGGCCTGGGCGATGAACACGGTGGCGAGCGTCAGGTAGATCGAGAAGGCGTCGAGGTTGAAGGAATAGCCGGTGGGCACGACCAGACCGACCACGCTGGGCTTGATGCCCAGGCGCTCCAGCTTGCGCATGATCTGCGGAAGCACGGCGTCCGAGGAGGCGGTGGCGAGGACGATGGTCAGCTCCTCGCGCAGGTAGAGCAGGAAGCGGAGGATGCCGAGGCCGGTGGTGGCGCGGAGCACGGCGCCGAGCACGACGAGCACGAAGAAGGCGACGGCGAACCAGAACAGCACGACGAGGGAGGCGAGCTGGCGCAGCGAGCCGATGCCGTACTGGCCGACGGTGTAGGCGACGGCGCCGAGCACGCCGAGGGGGGCGAGGCGCACGATCAGGCCCATGGCGCGGAACAGCACGGTGCCGATGGTCTCGATGCCCTGGGTGACGGATTTCGCGGGCTCGCCGACCAGGGCGAGGCTGACGCCGAACACGATGGCGAAGAACAGCACCTGGAGCACGTCGTTGCGGGCCAGCGCGTCGAACGAGGTGGTGGGGATGATGTTGAGGATGAAGCTGCCGATGCCGGCGGCACCCTGCAGCTTGCGGGCGTTGTCGGCGTAGGCGGCGAGCGCGTGGGGGTCGAGGCGGGCGGTGTCGATGTTCATGCCCTCGCCCGGACGGACCAGGAAGGCGAGGCCCAGGCCGACGACGAGGGCCAGCGTGGTCATCACCTCGAAGTAGAGCAGCGCCTTGCCGCCGACGCGGCCGACCTTGCGCAGGTCGCCGGCGCCGGCGATGCCGTGCACGACGACGCAGAATACGATGGGCGCCACGATCATCGAGATCAGCTTGAGGAAGGCGTCGCTGAAGAACTTCAGGCCGACGGCGAACTGCGGCACAGCGACGCCAAGGACGATGCCGAGCAGGAGGCCGGCGACGACCTGGACGAACAGCGAGGCGTAGAGCGGGCGGCGGGATGCGGGGGTCATGCGATCACCTCATGGAGCGACAGGCCGGCCGCTGCGGGCGATCGTTCCTGCGGCGCAGCGAGATGCAAGGCGTGTGCCTGATGGGCAGCCAGAAGTAAGGTTGAGGCTCTGCCTCAAACTCCGCCAGGGCGAGCCGCCCTGGACTGGCTTCACTTAGGGAAGGCCGGTTCACGGACGGCTGCCTCCGGCGGCCCTTCCAGCGATCCAGGGGGATCGCCGGAATCTTTGGCCACCTTCGCCTGGCGGGTCCGTGCAGAGCCCGGCCTTGGTTCCTACCTCTGCGCCCAGACCTCGCGCGCCTGGACATCGGCGTGCTCGGCGTCCTGGGCGCGGCCGAGGGCGAGGAGTGCCATCGCGATGGTGCCGGTCACGGTGGCGACGGCGTCCTCGGGGGCGGCCTCGCCGTGCCAGACGGCGGCGAGCAGGGCGGGGGTGTCGTCGGCGCGCGTGCCGGTCGGGCCGGTGGCGGGGAGCAGCAGCTCGGAGCGGCCGTGGCCGCGGCGCCAGAGGTGGACTGCGGTGGGCTTGGCGGGGGGGCGCTCTGCCTCGCCGCCGCCGCCCTTGAGGACGAGCAGCGAGGGGCGGTCGAGGCGCTCGGCGACGCCGATGTGGACGTCGATGTAGGGGGGGTGGAACACGCCGTCGACCGAGGCGCCGGCGTCGGCGGGGTCGAGCAGGCGGGCGACGGTGTTGACCGGGGAACGCAGGCCGAACAGGGCGCGCATGCCGAGCAGGCGGTCGAGGTCGGGCGACAGGGCGGCGGCGGGCAGGTAGGCGAAGCGGCCGGCGCGCAGGGCGGCCCAGGCGTGGTCGTGGTCGGGGGAGGCCTTCAGGCCGAGGGCGGGGAGGGCGTCGGCCACCGCGATGCCGGAGGTGAACTCGTTGCTGCCGTGCATGAGGACACTGGTGCCGGCGCGGGCGAGGGCAAGGGCTGCGAGCAGGAACCACGGCGCGCCGCGGGTGCGGCCGGCGCCGTAGGAGGGCCAGTCCAGCGCGACCTCGGGGGCGCCGTGGGCACGGCCCATGCGGGCCTGATCGCGGACGGCCTCGACCAGGCCGGCGATCTCGTCGGGGTCCTCGCCGCGGTAGCGCAGCAGCATGAGCATGGCGCCGACCTGGTGGGGGTCGGGGGTGCCGTCGAGCACCATGGTGAAGGCCTCGCGCGCCTCGTCGCGGGTGAGGGCGCGGGACTTGCCCGGGCCGCGGCCGAGGGTGGCGACGAAGCTGGCGAAGCGGGCTTGCGGGGTCATCGGCAGAGGATGGGGGCATGGAGGGGGCAAGGCCAGAGGCGCTCCGCCCAACGCCCGCTCATTCGCGGCCGGCTGGCAGGAGCGGGTCCCTGGTCGCTGCCGTTGGCGGAGTCCGGAGCCTCTTGCCTGGGCCTGCAACTGGCGACGGCCGTGGCGGTTGTGGTCCCGGATCCAACAGGGAGAGCCAGGATGGCCGACGAAAAGACCGGACCCGAGCACGACAAGGCGCGCGATCTCGCGGAGAGCGCGCTGGGCGCCTATGCCAAGGGCGACGAGAAGAAGGGCGACGCGCTCGCCGAGCAGGCGAAGAAGATCGACCGCTCCGCGGTGGTCGAGGTGGTCGAGGAGCTGGACGAGGATGCGGCGAGCACCGGCAAGGGTGCCTGAGGCGGCGGTGCCGGACACGACGGCAGCCCGGGAGCCCGGGCCTGGCGCACGGTCCGGCGCCGACCGGCTGGTGGCGTCCTCGCCGCGCGGCGCCGGGCTGCCGCCGCCCGTCGTGGCGGTGGCGGGCGTCGCGTGCCGGGGCGGCGTGCTGGTGGCCGGCGGGCGCGACATCGCCGAGGAGTGCGCGGTGGCGCTGTCCTACAACCGCGTGTCGCATGCGGTGATGATGGCGAGCCCGGCGGACCTGGAGGATTTCGCCCTCGGGTTCAGCCTCAACGAGGGGATCCTGGGCGGACCGGCGCAGATCGAGGAGCTGGAGGTCGTGGTGGCCGACGGCGGCATCGAGCTGCGCATGTGGATCGACCCGGCGCGGATGGGCGTGCTGGACAAGCGGCGGCGGCGGATGGCGGGGCCGTCCGGGTGCGGGCTGTGCGGACTGGAGAGCCTGTCGGACGCGGTGCGGCCGCCGCCACGTGTGGGCAAGGGGCGGGCGGTGCGGGTCGAGGACGTGTTCGCCGCGGCCTCGTCGCTGTATCCGGCGCAGGTGCTGAACCACGCGACGCGAGCGGTGCATGCGGCGGGGTTCTGGCGGCCGGGCGCGGGGCTGGTGGCGGTGCGCGAGGATGTCGGGCGGCACAACGCGCTGGACAAGCTGGCGGGAGCGCTGGCGCGTGCGGGGGAGGACGCGTCGGACGGTGTGCTACTGATGACCAGTCGGGTGTCGGTGGAGCTGGTGCAGAAGGCGGCGGTGCTGGGGGCGACGGTGCTGGTGGCTGTGTCGGCGCCGACGGCGCTGGCGCTGCGGGTCGCGGAGGCGGCGGGAATCACCGTGGTGGGCGTGGCGCGATCGGACGGGTTCGAGGTGTTCACCCATCCCTGGCGGGTGGAAGCGTAGCAAGCATGGGCTCTGCCCGAACCCGCAAAGGGTCCAAGGACCCTTTGATCCCTTTACTTAAGTAGAGGCGATCCAAGGGCCCAGCCCTTGGCGGAGCTCGAGGCAGAGCCTCGACCTTGCTTCCTACGCCGCGCCCTTCGCCTCGCGCCGGCGGGCGTGGAGGATGAACTCGGTGTAGCCGTTCGGCTGTTCGCGGCCCTTGAACACCAAGTCGCGCGCCGCCTGGAACGCGATGCCGTCGAAGCCGGGCGCCATGGGCGTGTAGGCGGGGTCGCCGGCGTTCTGGCCGTCCACGATCGCGGCCATGCGGCGCAGGGTCTCCTCGACCTGGGCCTCGCTGGTGACGCCGTGGCGCAGCCAGTTGGCGATGTGCTGGGAGGAGATGCGCAGGGTGGCGCGGTCCTCCATCAGGCCGACGTCGTGGATGTCGGGGACCTTGGAGCAGCCGACACCCTGGTCGATCCAGCGCACGACGTAGCCGAGGATGCCCTGGCAGTTGTTGTCCAGCTCGGCCTGCACCTCGACGGGGTCGCGGTTGGAGCCGGGGTCGAGCGGCGGGGTGAGGAGTGCGTCCATCGAGGCGCGGGGGTGGCCGGCGAGCTCGGCCTGGCGGGCGGCGACGTCGACCTCGTGGTAGTGCAGCGCGTGCAGGGTGGCGGCGGTGGGCGAGGGGACCCAGGCGGTCGAGGCGCCGGCGCGGGGGTGCTCGCCCTTGATGGAGAGCATCACGGCCATCTGGTCCGGCGCCGCCCACATGCCCTTGCCGATCTGGGCGCGGCCGCGCAGGCCGCAGGCGAGGCCGGTGTCGACGTTGTTGTTCTCGTAGGCGGCAATCCAGGGGGTGGCCTTCATGTCGGCCTTGCGCACGACGGGGCCGGCCTCCATCGAGGTGTGGATCTCGTCGCCGGTGCGGTCGAGGAAGCCGGTGTTGATGAACACGACGCGGTCGGCGGCGGCGGCGATGCAGGCGGCCAGGTTGGCGCTGGTGCGGCGCTCCTCGTCCATGATGCCCATCTTCAGGGTGGTCGGCGGCAGACCGAGAATGCTCTCGACGCGCGAGAAGATCTCGGCGGCGAAGGCGACCTCCTCGGGGCCGTGCATCTTCGGCTTGACGATGTAGGCCGAGCCGGCGCGGCTGTTCAGGCCGACGGAGACGGAGAGGTCGCTGCCGGGCGCCGCGGTGGCGCCGTCCTGGGCGCGCAGGTCGTGCACGGCGATCAGGCTGGTGATCGCGGCGTCGAGCATGCCCTCGGGAATCTCCTCGCCGGCGGCGTCGGTGACGGCGTCGGTGTACATGTGGTGGCCGACGTTGCGGATCAGCAGCAGCGAGCGGCCGCGCAGGGTGAGGGTGCCGCCGCCCGGGCTGGTGAAGCTGCGGTCGGCGTTGAGACGACGCTCCAGGCGCTCGCCCCCCTTGGAGAAGGAGGCGGACAGGGTGCCGCGCATCAGGCCGAGCCAGTTGCGGTACAGCTCGACCTTGTCCTCGGCGTCGACGGCGGCGACGCTGTCCTCGCAGTCGATGATGGTGCTGACCGCGGCCTCCATCACGAGGTCGGAGATGCCGGCGAGGTCGTCGCGGCCCACCGGGGTCGTGGTGTCGAACACGATCTCCAGGTGCAGGCCGTTGTTGCGCAGCAGGATCGTGGTAGGCGCCGCCTTGTCGCCGGTGTGGCCGGCCAGCCGGCCGGGCTGGCGCAGGCCGGTGGTGGCGCCGTTGGCCAGCGTGACGGTGAGGCGGGCGTCGGCGACGGCGTAGGCGACGGCGTCGGCGTGGCTGCCCTGGGCGAGGGGGGCGGCGCTGTCGAGCACCTGGCGGGCGCGGGCGACGACGCGGCGGCCGCGCACGCGGTTGTAGCTGCGCACGCGCTCGGCGCCGGCGGTCTCGGCGACGGCGTCGGTGCCGTACAGTGCGTCGTACAGGCTGCCCCAGCGGGCGTTGGCGGCGTTGAGCGCGTAGCGGGCGTTGCTCAGCGGCACGACGAGCTGCGGCCCGGCGATGGTGGCGATCTCGTCATCCACGCGGCTGGTGGAGACGGAGAACGGCGCGGGCCGGGGCAGCAGGTAGCCGATCTCGCGCAGGAAGGCCTGGTAGGCCGCAGGGTCGCCGGCGCCGTGCTCGTCGTGCCAAGCGTCAAGGCGGGCCTGCAGCTCGTCGCGGTGGGCAAGGAGGGCGCGGTTGCGCGGGGCGAGGTCGCGGACCAGGGCGCCGAAGCCATCCCAGAACGTCGCCGCGTCGAGGCCGGTGCCGGGCAGGGCCTCGGTCTCGACGAAGCGGTGCAGCACCCCGGCCACCTGCAACCCGCCCGCGCTGATGCGATCCATGTCGGTCTCCTGCCTGCCCTGCTGTTTTCGGCAGGTAGCGCGGCGTTGTCGAGGCGCGAAATCACCGGGCTGGATGGATGGCGGCCGAAAGAAAGGTCAGGCTCTGCCCGAACCCGCCAAAGGGCCAAGCCCTTTGGAAACCCTTCCCTTAAGAGAAGGCGATCCAAGGGCCCAGCCCTTGGCGGAGCTCGAGGCGGAGCCTCGACCTTGCCTTGTGGAGGTTCAGCGATGGGCAGGCTGGTGTGGCTGGCGTCGTATCCGAAGTCGGGCAACACCTGGCTGCGGCTCCTGCTGCACAACTTCGTGCTGCAGCCCGAGGCGCCGTTCGACATCAACCGGCTCGACGCGTTCTCCACCAGCGAGGACATGGCGCGGCACTATCGCCGGCTCGATCCACGTCCCGCCACCGAGTACGCGCCGGCCGAGGTGCAGCGGATGCGGCCGCTGGTGCATCGAGCGCTACGCGACGGGCGCGACGGGGTGGTGTTCGTCAAGACGCACAACGCGGCGGTCGTGGTGGGCGGGGTGCCGCTGGTGACGCCGGATGCGACCTGGGGCGCGGTGGTGGTGGTGCGCGACCCGCGCGACGTCTGCGTGTCGTACGGGCACCACTTCGGGGTGGGCGTCGACGAGGCGATCGCGATCATGGAGCGCGACGACGCGACCACGGGGGGGACGGAGACGCGGGTGCTGGGGTGGCCGGGGAGCTGGTCGCTGCACGTCGCGAGCTGGACCGCGCAGGCGAGCCCGCGGGTGCACGTGATGCGCTACGAGGACCTGGTCGCGGACACGATGGCGGCGGCGGGGGGGATGATCCGCTTCTTCGGGCTGGAGGTGCCGCAGGAACGGCTGGCACGGGCGGTGGCCAGCAGCCGCTTCGAGGTGGCGCAGGGGCAGGAGCGGCGGGCCGGGTTCGTGGAGCACCCGCCCGGGCGCGGCGCGTTCTTCCGGCAGGGGCGCGCGGGCGGGTGGCGCGAGGTGCTGAGCGACGCGCAGGCGGCGCGGGTCGAGAGGGCGCACGGCGCGCAGATGGCGCGGTTCGGGTATCTCTGACGGTCAAGGCAAGGTTGAGGCTCTGCCTCAAACTCCGCCAGGGCGAGCCGCCCTGGACTGTCCTTGCTTAGAAGACGCCGGTCCAGGGGCGGCTCGCCCCTGGCGGGTCTGGGCAGAGCCCAGTCTTGCTGCCTTCCCGGCCATGCAGGAGGCCGTTGGCATGATGCATGCGCGATGCCTAAGCTCGGCGGCACCGGGAGAGGGAAATGCCATGAGCGCGATCCGCGAGGCGCTGCGCCTGGCGATGGGACACAGCACGGCGCCGATGGTGCTGTCGGACCCGTCGCTGCCGGACTGCCCGATGATCGAGGCGAACCAGGCGTTCGCGACCCTGACCGGCTACCCGATGGGCGAGATCGTCGGGCGCAACTGCCGCTTCCTGCAGGGGCCGGGCACTGACCTCGCGTCGGCCCGGCGGATTCGGACATGCCTGGAAGCGGGGCAGGGCTGCATCGACTGGATCGTGAACTACCGACGCGACGGCTCGGCGTTCTGGAACCTGCTGTTCATCTCGCCGGTGCACGACCGCGACGGGACGCTGCGCTACTTCTTCGGCAACCAGCTCGACATCACGCTCGGCGCGCCGGCATGGCTCGACGACGTGACGCTCGGGGGCGCCCACGTCGTACCGGAGCTGGAGCGGGAGTTCCACGCCCTGCTCGACGAGGTGGGTGTCGCGGCGCAGGCACAGAGGCTGGAGCGGATCGTGGCGGCGGCGCACCGGCTGGCGGAGATCTCGACGCAGCTTGCGCCGGGGGCACTGGCGCCGGTGCGGGCGGCAGGGATGGCGGCGTACGGGGTGCCGGCCTGAAGGGAAGGCCAGAGGCTCTGCCTCTGGACTCCGCCAAGGGCTGGGCCCTTGGATCGCCTTCTCCTAGGTAAGGGACCAAAGGATCCTCGGACCCTTTGCGGGTCCGGGCAGAGCCCGGCCCTGCTTTCTTCGCTCAGTCCGGCAGGCGCGTCCCGACCGTCTCGGTCGCGAACGGGATCACCAGCAGCCCGATGCCGAACGCGATCGCGGTGAGCGCCACCGGGGTGCCCAGCGTGCCCATGCCGTTGACCGCTGCGGCAAGCGCGAAGTTGACGATGGCGCCGACGAAGCGCCCGACCGAGGTGCAGAAGGCGAAGGCGGTGGCGCGGACCTCCGTGCCGAACAGCTCGGGCAGCCAGAGGGTGAACATGGCGAAGTTGCCGCCGGACATGCCCAGGAAGAACAGCACGACGAGGAAGGCGGGCATCGCCGAGGCGGCCGGCAGGTAGAACGCCCAGCCGAAGGCGAGCGCGATGGTGACGAGCATGCCGGCGAAGTAGATCGACAGCGCCCGCCTGCGGCCGAGGCGCTCGGCGAGGAACGGGGCGGCGAGGCAGCCGAGGATGGTGCCGATGGAGAGCAGGCCGGTGCACAGCGAGGCGATCACCGGGCCCGAAGTGGTGATGCCGGCGCGGCGCGCGAGCTGGATCGAGGCGGTGGGCACGTAGACCGAGCCGGCCCACAGGCCGATCACCGCGACGGTCAGCAGCAGCGACATGGAGATGGTGCGGCCGCGGTAGGGGGCCTGGAAGATGCGGGCCAGCGGGCTCTTGCGGGTGACGGCGGGGGCGGCGGGGTCGTGGGCCTGGACCCAGCGCTTGGGCTCCTCGACCTTGAACAGGGTGACGAGGGAGACGATCACCGGGGCGAGGCCGCAGAGGAACATCGCGCGCCAGCCGTAGGTGGCGCCGACGGTGAGGTTCAGGGCGGCCGCCATGAAGAAGCCGGCGTAGTAGCCGGTCTGAAGCCAGCCGGCACCCATCTTGCGGCGGTCCTCCGGCCAGGCCTCGGCGACGTAGGTGCCGGCCATCGCCCACTCGCCGCCGATGCCGATGCCGGCGAGGAAGCGGAACAGGCCGAGTTCGTAGACGTTCTGCGACAGGGCGGCGGCGCCGGTGAAGACGGCGTAGATCATCACGGTGGCCGCGAGCGTGCGGGTGCGGCCATACCTGTCGGCGATCGGCCCCCAGATGAACGACAGGCCCCAGCCGACCAGGAAGGCCGCGAACAGGATCGACCCGGTGGAGACGATGGCCGCGGGCGTGGGCTGGATGCCGGAGCGCGGCAGCAGCTCGGTGAGGGCCGGGCTGAGGACGAGGGCGTAGATCACGCTGTCCATGCCGTCGAGCGCCCAGCCGAACCAAGCGGCCCAGAAGCCGATGATCTGCTGGGAGCTGAGCGCGGTTCGCGTGGGGCGCGCGAGGGGGGCGGTTCGGGCGGCCGTCGACATCGTGGGGTCCTCCTGGGCGCCGGCCTTGTCACGCCCGAAGAGTCGGGCGCCCGGGCAGCTTGCCGGTCCGGTCTAGAACAGACGGCCCTGCGAGGGGAGGCGGAAAGCGGCCCGGCCGCGCGGGCCGTGCCCGGGCCTTGTCTTCGGAATGGATTCTCAAGGCGAGCCTTGAGCGGAGTCCAGAGGCAGAGCCTCTGGCCTTGCCTACTCGCCGCGCAGGATGCCGAAGCTGGGGATGAGCTGGCGCTTCGCGGTGCCCGGGCGCGGCGGTTCGCCGAGAGCGTCGACGACGGGGGAGCGGGCGACCTTGCCGTGCATGAACCCCTCGTGGTTCGCCTCGATGCGATCCGGCGCGTAGAGGTAGTTCACCATCAGGCCGTAGGACTCGCTGATGCCGCGGGGCGCCACGTTGCCGAGCCAGTCGATGCGCTCGAGCTGGGCGCCGTTGCCGAGATGGAAGCGCGCGACCGGGTCGGAGGGGCCGCGGCCGTCACGGCCGTCGGTAAGGTAGGCGGCGCACAGGCGCAGCAGCGGGCGGCGGACCGCCTCGGCCTGGGCGGGGTCGTCGAACCAGGGGGCGGCCGCCAGCGCGCCGCGCCACAGGGCCAGGGCGTCGCTGCCGGGTTCGCCGTACGGACGCAGGGCGTCGACCTCGTCGTCGCGCAGCAGCGCCGGAGGGCTCGCGGCGACGGGGTGGGCGGCGGGCGTCTCGGGCGCGGCCGGCGG
>CAXSER010000037.1:0-13752 GCA_964236315.1 uncultured Acetobacteraceae bacterium
TTGCCGTGGCCGGCGTCGCCCCGGCCTCGCCCGCCGGCTGCGCCGCCACGCCCCGCGCCGCCAGCACGCCCGCCATCGCCGCGCCGATCCCGATCACGCGCCGCCTGCTCTCGTCCATCGGCCGGCTCCTCCAGGGGCCCGCTCGCCGGGCCTGTCCGGCCCGACACTGGCATCGCCGGGCACGCCGCGAAAGCCGCGCGCCGCCCCCCACGCGAAGCCGCTGGTAACGCGCGGTAACGGCCGGTTACGCTCGGTCACGAGCGGCGGCCTCGTGCCCAACGTTGCTGCTATTTCACGCCCCGTGCCGTGCGTCCCGGCTACTACTGCAGCGCAACGCGAGGTCCAGCCCGACGATGCCGAGCATCCGCCCCGCAGCCCGACGCCGCCACCCGGCGCCCTTGCGCGCATGAACGCCGTCGTCGTCATCGCGCTGAAGCGGCCCTACACCTTCGTCGTGCTGTCGATCATGATCCTGCTGTTCGGCGGTCTCGCGGTGTTCCGCACGCCGACCGACGTGTTCCCCAGCATCGGCATCCCCGTGGTCTCGGTGATCTGGACCTACACCGGCCTCACGCCGGACGACATGTCGGGCCGGGTCGTCTACTACTACGAGCGCTCCCTGACCGCGACGGTGGACAACATCGAGCACATGGAGAGCACGTCGCTGTACGGCCGCGGCATCGTGAAGATCTTCTTCCAGCCCGGCACCGACGTCGCCACCGCCCAGGCGCAGATCACCGCGGCCTCGCAGACCGTGCTCAAGCAGCTGCCGGCCGGCATCACCCCGCCACAGGTCCTCGTCTACAACGCGTCCTCGGTGCCGGTGCTGTCGCTGCAGATCGCGGGCGCAGGCATGACCGGCTCGCAGCTGTTCGACATCGCGACCAACCTGATCCGGCCGTCCCTGGTCTCGGTGAAGGGCGCGGCGATCCCCTTTCCCTACGGCGGCAACACCTCCAACGTCGAGGTCGACCTCGACCAGCAGAAATTGCTCGCCCACAACCTGTCCGCAGCCGACGTGTCACGCGCGCTGGCCAACCAGAACATCGTGCTGCCGGCCGGCGACCAGAAGATCGGCGCGGTCGACTACCTGGTCGAGACCAACGCCTCGCCGCTGCAGATCGAGAGCTTCAACGCCCTGCCGATCAAGCAGGTCGACGGCGCCACCGTCACCCTCGGCCAGGTCGCGCACGTCTACCTGGGTACCCAGCCGCTCACCAACATCGTCCTCGTCAAGGGACTGCAGTCGGTGCTGCTGCAGGTGATCAAGACCGGCAACGCCTCCACCCTCGCCGTGGTCGAGGGCATCAAGGCCAAGATCCCCTCCGTCGTGAAGACGCTGCCGGCGGGCGTCACCATCACCCCGCTCAACGACGCCTCCGCCTTCGTGCGCAGCTCGGTCGAGAACGTGGTCGAGGAGATGCTGACCGCGGCCGTGCTCACGGGCCTGACCGTGCTGCTGTTCCTTGGCTCCTGGCGCTCGACGCTGATCGTGGCGACCTCGATCCCGCTGTCGATCCTGTGCTCGATCCTGGCCCTGTCCTGGCTCGGCCAGACCATCAACGTGATGACGCTCGGCGGCCTGGCGCTCGCGGTCGGCATCCTGGTCGACGACGCCACGGTGATGATCGAGAACATCGACGCCCACCTGGAGGACGGCTCGGAGCTGGAGCCCGCGATCATCGAGGCGGCCAACCAGATCGTGGTGCCGACCTTCGTCTCCACCCTGTGCATCTGCATCGTCTGGCTGCCGCTGTTCACCCTGTCCGGGGTGGCCGGCTACCTGTTCCTGCCGCTGGCGGAGGCGATCATCTTCGCCATGATCGCCTCGTTCATCCTCAGCCGCACCCTGGTGCCGACGATGGCCGCCTTCCTGCTGCCCGCCCAGCTCGTGGCCCATCACGCCGAGGCGGAGGCCGCCGAGCAAGGCACCCCCCGGCGCGGCGGCCCGTTCAAGCGGTTCCAGCGCGGCTTCGAGAGCCGGTTCTCGCGCCTGCGCGACGGCTACCGCGACCTGCTGTCCGGCGCCGTCGAGCACCGCGGCCGCTTCATCCTCGGCTTCTCCGCGGCAACCCTGGCCTCGATGCTGCTGATCCTGCCGCTGGGGCGCGACTTCTTCCCCGGCATCAATTCCGGCGAGATCGACATGCACATGAGGGCACCCATCGGCACCCGCATCGAGGAGGCCGGCAAGATCGCGGTGCTGGTCAACCAGGCGATCGATCGCCTGCTGCCCGGCCAGGTGGCCAACGTCATCGACAACTGCGGCCTGCCGATCAGCTCGATCAACCAGGCCTACAACTCCAGCGGCACCATCGGTCCCCAGGACTGCGACATCACCATCAGCCTGAAGCAGGCGGCCGCCCCCGTGGAGCGCTATCAGGCGAGCCTGCGCCACGGCCTGCCGGCGCTGTTCCCGGGCACCGAGTTCACCTTCCTGCCCGGCGACATCACGGCCAAGATCCTCAACTTCGGCCTGCCCTCGCCGATTGACGTGCAGGTCTCCGGGCGCGACCAGGGCGCCAACATGGCCTTCGCGCAGAAGCTCGCCGCCAGGCTGCGCCGCATCCCCGGCATCGCCGACCCGATCGTCGAGCAGGCGATGAACCAGCCGACGCTGCGCATCGCCTCCGCGCGCACCTTCGCGCTGGGCACCGGCCTGACCGAGAGCGACATCGCCGGCAACGCGCTCTCCACCCTGTCCGGCTCCGGGCAGGTGGCGCCCACCTACTGGCTCGACACCAAGACCGGGGTGTCGCGGCTGGTGAACCTGCAGACCCCGCAGTCCCAGCTCACCACCCTGGGCGATCTGGAGACGGTGCCGATTGACCGCGGCGACGGCAACCCGTCCGGCGCCGCGCCGCAGCTGCTCGGCGCGCTGAGCCGCATCACCCAGACCGGGTCGCCGCTGTCGGTCTCGCACTACGCCATCCTGCCGGTGGTCGACATCTACGCCGGCAACACCGGGCGCGACCTCGGCGCGGTCAACGACGCGGTGCTCGCCGAGATCGACCGCATGCGCCCCGAGCTGCCGCACGGCGCCTCCATCGCGCTGCACGGGCAGGCAGAGACCATGGGCAGCGCCTACCGCCAGCTGCTCGGCGGCCTGGCCCTCGCGGTGGCGCTCGTCTACCTGGTGATCGTGGTGAACTTCCAGTCCTGGCTCGACCCGTTCATCATCATCACCGCCCTGCCCGGCGCGCTTGCCGGCATCGTGTGGAGCCTGTTCCTCACCCGCACCACGCTGTCGGTGCCGGCGCTGACCGGGGCGATCATGTGCATGGGCACCGCGACCGCGAACTCCATCCTGGTGGTCTCCTTCGCCCGCGAGCGGCTCACCGAGCACGGCGACGCCATCCGCGCCGCCGTCGAGGCCGGCTTCGGCCGGCTGCGCCCGGTGCTGATGACCGCACTCGCGATGATGATCGGCATGGTGCCGATGTCGGTCTCGAACACGCAGAACGCCCCGCTCGGCCGCGCGGTGATCGGCGGGCTGCTGGTCGCGACCTTCGCCACGCTGATGTTCGTGCCCTGCGTGTTCGCCCTCGTGCACGGCGGGCGGCACAAGCCCGCCCCTGCGCGCGCGGAGCCGGCCCATGACGCGTTGTACGCGATGACCCACGTCCGATGAGCGCGCTCCGGAGAAAGGCAAGCCTGGGCGCTGCCCAGACCCGCCAGGGGCGAGCCGCCCCTGGACCGGCACACATGAGACACAGGCCCACCACGAGACTCCATGGTCGCCGGGGTCCGGGGGGTGGCCTCGCCCCCCGGGCTTGCCTTGCCTTCCTTCCGCAGGAACTCCCCCGATGAGGCGCACCACGCTGGCCATGCTCGTCCTCGTCGTGGCGGCAGCGGGCCTGGTGGGCTGGGGCCTGTGGAGTCGCAGCACCGCGCTGGCGGCGCTCAAGGCGACCGCAGACGACGAGTCCGTGCCGCGCGTCGAGCTGATCTCGCCGCAGAAGGGGCCGGCGACGCGCAGCCTCGACCTGCCCGGAAACATCAACGCCTGGTACGAGGCGCCGATCTACGCCCAGGTCGCCGGCTACGTGAGGAGCTGGGACCGCGACATCGGCGCCGCAGTGAGGAAGGGCGAGCTGCTGGCCACCATCGACGCGCCGGCGCTCGACGAGCAGCTCGGCACCGCGCAGGCCAACCTCGCCGTCGCCGAAGCCCGCGCCAAGCTCGCCGACGTGACGGCGAAGCGCTGGAAGGCGCTGTCAGGCACGGAGGCGGTGGCGCAGCAGGACGTCGACGTGCAGGTCGCCGGCGCCGTGGCGCAGCAGGCGCAGGTGCAGGCCGCGCGCCACGAGGTCGGGCGCTACCAGGCGCTGGAAGCGTTCAAGCGCATTGTGGCGCCGTTCGACGGCGTGGTCACCTCGCGCCGCACCGACGTGGGCAGCTACGTCACCGCGGCCGGCGGCGACGCGGGCTCGCCGGCGGCCGCCTCGGAGCTGTTCACGGTCGCCGACATCCACCGCCTGCGCGTGTTCGTGTCCGTTCCCGAGGACTACGCCGACGTTCTCAAGCCCGGCCTGACCGCGACGCTGCGCCTGCCGCAGTTCCCCAACCGCACGTTCCAGGCGCGCTACGAGACCACCGCCGGCGCGTTCAGCCCGCAATCGCGCAGCGTGATGACCGAGCTGACCGTGGACAACGCCGACCACGCGATCTGGCCCGGCACCTTCGCCAACGTGCACTTCACCGTGCCCTCCGACACCGCCGTGCTCATCGTGCCCGAGCAGGCGCTGCTGTTCCGCGCGCAGGGCATGCAGGTTGCCGTCGTGGACGCGCAGAATCATGTGCACCTGCAGGACGTGACACTCGGCCTCAACCTCGGGCGCAATGTCCAGGTGACGGGCGGGCTCAAGGCGGAGGACCGGCTGGTTAACGACCCCTCCGCGGGCCTGCTGGAGGGAGAGACGGTGCAGGTGGCGGCGCCTGCGAAAGGCTATGCGGCCGAGCCGGACCCGGCCGCCAAGGCGCCGGCCGCCAGCGAGGAAGCCGACGTCCGTTGATCGCATCGACTGGCCGCAAAGCAGGCAAGGCCGGGCTCTGCCCCGACCCGCCAAAGAGCTCGTCCTTTGGAAACCATTCTCTTAGGCAAATGAATTCCAAAGGCGGGCCTTTGGCGGAGTCCAGAGGCAGAGACTTTGGCCTTGCTGCCTGCTTCCTGGCGCTCGCCCTGGCCGGCTGCGACCTGGCACCCCGCTACGATCCCCCGCACATGCTCGTCCCCGCCAGCTACCAGGGCAGCGGCCCGTTCACCGTGGCCCGCCCCGACGACGCCGTGGCGCGCGGCCCGTGGTGGCAGGTGTTCGCCGACCCCGTGCTCGACCGGCTGGAGGTGCAGGCGTCCCGGCTGAATCCCGACCTGCAGGCCGCCGCCGAGCAGTACACCCAGGCCCGCGACCTGGCCGCCGAGGCACGGGCCGGGCTGTTTCCGCAGATCGGCGTCAACGGCAACAGCACCGACAACCGCCAGTCCGCGCACCGGCTGTTCCGCGCCAGCCCCGCCTCCGGGCCGAGCGTGGAGTCCTCGAACCAGATCACCGGCACCGCGTCGTGGATCCCCGACGTGTGGGAGGCGATCAGCAACCGCACCCGCATCCAGAAGCGCCTGGCGCAGGGCAGCGCCGCCACCCTGGCCGGGGCGCGGCTGAGCATCCAGGCGGAGCTGGCCACCGACTACATGGCGCTGCGCGGCCTGGACACAGAGGACGACGTGCTGCGGCGGACCATCGGCTACTACGGCAAGGCGGTGGAGATCACGTCGCTGCGCGAGGCCGGCAAGATCGCCTCCGGCCTCGACGTCGCGCGCGCGAAGAACCAGCTCGCCGCCGCCGAGGTGACGGAGACCGACGTGGCCGCGAACCGCGCCGTGCTGCAGCACGCGATCGCGGTGCTCGTCGGCGTGCCGGCCTCCGGCTTCACCCTGGCGCCGGAGCCGCAGGCGCGGGTCGCGGTGCCGGTGATCCCGGCGGGCGTGCCGTCCGCGCTGCTGCAGCGCCGGCCCGACATCGCCAACGCCGAGCGCTCGATGGCTGCCGCCAACGCCGCGATCGGGGTGAGCCGCGCGGCGTTCTACCCGCAGGTGACGATCAGCGCGGTGGCGGGGTTCGAGGACACCGGGTTCAGCCTGGCCAGCCTGCCCAACAGCATGTGGATGATCGGCGCCCAGGCGGTGCTGCCGCTGTTCGAGGGCGGGCTGCGGCGGGCCGAGCTGCAGCGGAGCTGGTCGCAGTACGCGCAGACCCGCGACCTGTACCGTGCCACCGTGCTCACCGCCTTCGGCGAGGTGGAGGACGGGCTGACCCTGACCACGCAGCTCGCGAAGGAGTCGACGCAGGGCGCCGAGGCGGTGCGCCAGGCGCTGCGGGCGCAGGACATGTCGCTGACGCTCTACAAGGGCGGCCTCGACAACTACCTCAACGCCGTGGTGTCGCAGGTCACGGCGCTCGGCGCGGAGATCACCGAGATCGGCATCGAGACGCGCCGCCGGCAGGCTGCGGTCAACCTGGTCGCGGCGCTCGGCGGCGGCTGGAGCACGACGAACCTGCCGAGCGGCGACGAGGTGCTGCCGTTCTCCCCGCTCGATCCGTCAGGGGGCGAGCGGCCGCCGCGGCCGAGCCTCGGGCACGACGCGCCGAGCCTGGGGCCGGAGCCGGTGGCGGACGAGCCGGCACGACACCAAGGGTGAAGCAAGGCCAGGGCCCTGCCCTGGACCCCCCAGGGGCAGCGCTCCTGGACCGGCATTTGAAAGCGGAAGGCAGGTCCTGGCCTTCCTTTCGAGCGCCGGTCCAGGGGCGGCTCGCCCCTGGCGGGTCTGGGCAGAGCCCAGCCTTGTATGCCGCTGGATCAGGATGCAGCCTGCGTCAGCCCAGCCACTGCGGGTTGTGCGCTGTGCCGTCGAAGTGGTCCGACACCTTGTAGAGCTCGGTGCTGCCGTCCTTCGCCGCCACCGCGGTGCGCGACAGCAGGGCCACGCGCTGCGCGTCGGTGGGCGGCACGAAGCTGCGCACCGCGTCGAGCGCCTGCTGCAGCACCATCGCGTTGTCGATGCCGCAGACCTGGATGCTGACCGGCAGGCTCATCGGGTAGTGCAGCATCTCCGTGGGCGAGGCCACGCCGCTCTTGAGGATGAAGTTGTCGCCGAACGTTTTCATGCCGAGCACCGCGGTGCCGTGCGCCAGCGCCACCGGCAGCACGCCCTGCTCGAAGCTGTCGTAGTGCGCGTCCATGACGTTGAGCGGCATCTGCACGGTGTCGAAACGGAAGTCGTGCGCTTCGGCCACCTCGAACATGTGGCGGTGGATCGCCGGGCTCTTGTGCCCGGTGAAGCCGATGTAGCGCAGCTTGCCCTGCTCGCGCGCCCGCAGGGCCGCCTCCAGCGCGCCGCCCTCGGCGAACACGCGCTCCGGATCGCCCATGCGGATGATCTCGTGGAACTGCAGCAGATCGAGGTGGTCGGTCTGCAGCCGGCGCAGCGACTCGTCGATCTGCGCCGTCGCCGCCTTGGTGGTGCGCCCGTCGATCTTGGTCATCAGGAAGGTGCGGTTGCGGTAGCCACCCTGGGACAGCGCACGGCCGAGACGAACCTCGCTCTCGCCGTCGTTGTAGTCCCAGCAGTTGTCGCAGAAGTTGATGCCGGCCTCGATGCCGGCGTGCACAAGGCGCGCCGCCTCCTCGCTCGAGGCGCCGCCCGGCTTGGCCAGGTGGTAGCCGCCGAGCCCGACCAGCGACATGCGCTCGCCGGTATGTCCGAGGGTGCGGTACTTCATGTCCGGGTTCTGCGCGATCGACGCTGTGACCAGGCCGGAGGCGGCCGGCAGCACGCCGCCTTGCGCCTGGTCCATCAGCGCGCGGATGACCGCGTCGCCGGTACCGCCCTGCACGGCTGCGGCCTGCTCGCGGCCGGAAAGGGCCTGCTGCCCGGCGGCCTCGTCGGGTGGTGCGGCGGCGCGGGCGGCGTCGGTGCCGATCGCGGCGGCGGCCGCGGCCAGCGCCGTGGTCCTGATGAAGTCGCGGCGTTCCATGCGGACACTCCCTATGCGGCGCCGAGCACGCGCATCGCGGCGCAGGCGGCACCATAGCCGTTGTCGATGTTGACCGTGACGATCCCCGGCGCGCAGCTCGCCAGGATCGCGTTCAGCGCCGTGTGGCCGCCGGCCGCAACGCCGTAGCCGACCGAGGTGGGCACTGCGACGATGACGCCGCCGAACAGCCCGCCGATCACGCTGGGCAGCGCCGCGTCCATGCCGGCGGCCACGATCAGCACCCGCATCGCGCGCAGCTCGTCGAGCCGGCGCATCAGCCGCCAAAGCCCGGCGACGCCCACGTCGGCGACCAGCGTGGCGTCGTGGCCGGAGAAGCGCAGCGTGCGCTGCGCCTCGCGCGCCACCGCCACGTCCGACGTGCCGGCCGTGACCACCGCGATCTCGGCCGGGCCGCGCAGCGCAGGCGGCGGCCCGGACCAAGCGGTGCCCGACACGGGATCGTAGTCCAGCGCCGCACGGGCAGAAGCCGGCAGCGCGTCGTGGCGCGCGGGGTCGAGGCGGGTCAGCAGCATCGACGTGGTGGCGGCCTCGAGGATGGCGGCGATCTGGGCGGGGGACTTGCCGGCGCAGAACACCGCCTCACCGAGACCGAGCCGGGTGGCGCGCGCGGGGTCGAGGACGAATTCGCTCATCGGGGAGACCTGGAAGGCAGGCAAGGCCGGGCTCTGCCCGGACCCGCCAGGGGCGAGCCGCCCCTGGACCGGCATGACTTAGGTAGTGGTTTCCAAAGGCGAGCCTTTGGCGGGGTCCAGGGGCAGAGCCCCTGGCCTTCCTGCGCGTCCGTCACGACGCCACCGGCGGCCGCAGGAACGCGCTGCCGGTGCGGTATTGCGCGAACGACACCGGCCGCGCCAGCCCGGCGCCTCTCGCCAGCCCCGCGATCCGGGCGCGCAGGGCCTCGGTGGCACCGGCGTCCGTCCGGTCCAGGGTCGCTTGGTCCAGCTCCACCACGACGCCGGCCGCGCGCACCCGGCACCGCACCGTGGCCGGCCGCAACGCCTCCGCCACCAGGGTCTCGGCGGCGTGCACCATCGCCAGCTCCGCCGGCTCGATGCGCAGCCCGGTCTCGATGCGGCTGGACAGGCAGGGCGCGGACGGCAGCTCCGACAGCGCGCCCAGCCCGAGTGCGGCGGCCAGCGCGCGCACGCCCGCCTTGTCGATCCCGGCCTCCACGAGGGGGTGGCGCACCGCGTGGTCGCGCGCCGCCTCCAGGCCGGGGCGGTAGTCGCCGAGATCGTCGAGATTGGTGCCGGACAGCACGGTGCGCGGGGTGCGCCGCGACACCGCGCCGTACAGGCTGGTCTTGCAGAAGAAGCAGCGGTCGTGCGGGTTGGCGCGGTAGCGGGGGTCGTCGAACTCGCCCGCGTCGAACACGTCGAGCGCCCAGCCCTCGGCGGCGGCCAGGGCGCGGGTGCGCTCGGTGGCCTCGGCGGGCACGGCGGGCGAGGTCGCATGGTGCATGGAGACGCAGGCGCCGGCCATGCGGTGCGCCGCCGTCGCGAGCGTCAGGCTGTCGATGCCGCCGCTCACCGCGATCCCCGCCGGCCCGATCGCGCGCAGCACCGCCTCCAGACGCCGCAGGTCGTCGCTCATTCCGCCTCCGCCCGCCGTTCGGCCTCGTGACGCAAGCTGGTGCGCGCGGCGTGCCCGGCAAGCGGGCGCACCGAGTCCGACTCCGCCTTCGCCGTCACGCCGCCCGGCCGCTCCACCAGCTTCACCGTGACCGGATGGCCGTCCACCGCCACCTCGGCGAAGCGGCGCGGCAGGGCGCGGCCCTGCACCAGGTGGGTGCGCAGCCCGATCGTGGTGGTCTCGCGGAAACACGCGTCGATCGCCGCCTCCAGCCGGTCCGGGCGTACCAGCACCTGCACGTGGACGGCCATGCGGTTCTTCTTGCCGAACGCGGCCATCTGCACGACGTCGTGCACCCCTTCCGTGCCACGCACGCGGTCCAGGCCGGCGGCCAGCTCCTCGCCGGACTGGTCATCCACCTCGAAGCCGATCACGGCGAGCGCGCGGTGGCCGGAGGCGACGGGATCCGCCGCGTCCGGGCCAGGCACGACCTCGCCCGGTGCCTCGCGTCCGGGTGCCGAAACGCCAGCGTCCCGCGCCTCCTCCGTGTCGAGCACCAGGACGCGCAGGCAGTTGCTCATTCCCGGCAGCACGCGGCTGCCGAAGCCGAGGCCGGAGCCGCGCAGCGTCGCCACGCGCGGCCGGGCGGTGCCCGCGCAGCCGAGGTGGCGCAGGATCGCGGCCCCGGTCGGTGTGACGCGCTCGCCGCCCACGCCGTCGTCGCGCACCGCGAAGCCCTCCAGCAGCAGCGCGGTCGCGGGCGCTGGCACCGGCATCGGCCCGTGCGCCGTGCGCACCATGCCGGAGCCCAGCGGCAGCGGCCCCACGCTCCACGCCGCCGGCCCGACCGCCGCGATCACCCACGCCGCCGCCACGATGTCGGCCACCGAGTCCGCGGCGCCGACCTCGTGGAACGTCACCTCGTCGGCGGGCACGCCGTGCACCCGCCCCTCCGCCTCCGCCAGGCAGCCGAAGATGCCGAGCGCATGGCCGCGGACCGGGCCCGGCAGGTCGGCGGACCCGATCCGCGCCCGCAGCGCCCGCCAGGATCCCAGATCGGCCGCGTCGTGGTCCGCAGCGGGACCAGCCTCCGTCACCGGAGTGTCGGGCAAGGATTTCACGGGCAGTATCGGTGCGGTATCGAAATTTCCGACCAGGTCGGGCACGGGGTCCGCGGCGTCCTCATGGGAATGCGTGTGGCCGTGGGGCCCGTGATCGTGCCCGCCGTGGGCGTGGCGCTGCCGCGGACCGTGTTCGTGCGGCTCGGCGCCCCCCGGCACGTCGACCAGGAGGCGGCGCCCTGCCAGCGTGCCGTCGTCGTGCGCGGCCAGACGGCACACCGCCCCGGACAGCAGCGTCGCGGCCCGCACGGCATCCGGCGCATGCGCGGGAAAGGCGTCGAGCAGCGCCGCGACGAACATGTCGCCGGCCACGCCGCCGAGCGGGTCGAGATGGATGTGACGCATGGGCGCGATCCCCGGTGACGCGCTCAGGCGCCACGGTGCTCCGGGAAGTCCGCGCCCAGCGTCGTCGCCTCCCAGCCGTCGAAGTCCCGGCGCAGGGCGTCCAGCTTGGCGCGTGCCAGGCTCAGCGCCGGCTTGCCGAGCACCAGGTGCAGCGGCGGCTCGGCGGCCTCCACCGCGGCGATGATCGCCTCGGCGCCGCGCACGGGGTCGCCGGGCTGGCTGCCGCTGCGCGCCTCGGTCTGGCGGCGGCGCTCGCCGGCGGTGCCCTCGTAGTCCTCGATGCGGGTCGCGGACTGGCGGATCGAGCGCCCAGCCCAGTCGGTGCGGAACGGCCCCGGTTCCACGATCGTCACCTTGATGCCCAGCGGCGCCAGCTCCAGTGCCAGCGACTCCGACAGCCCTTCTACCGCGTATTTCGTCGCATGGTAGAACCCGGTCGCCGCGAAGCTGACTATGCCGCCGATCGAGGAGATGTTGACGATGTGCCCGTGCCGTCGCGCGCGCATCCCGGGCAGCACCGCCTGGGTCGCGGCGATCAGGCCGAACACGTTGGTCTCGAACATGGCGCGGACCTCGTCGTCCTCGCCCTCCTCGATCGCGGCGAGGTAGCCGTAGCCGGCGTTGTTCACCAGCACGTCGACGCGCCCGAACCGCTCCTCCGCCGCGCGCACGGCAGCCGTCACCTGCGCTCGGTCGTCCACGTCGAGCGCCAGGGCCAGAGCGCGGTCCTCGCGGCCCTCCACCAGGTCGGCGATCTTGCCCGCGTCGCGTGCGGTCACCACGGCGCGCCAGCCGCGCTCCAGCACCAGCCGGGCCAGCTCGCGGCCGAAGCCGGTGGAGCAGCCGGTGATCAGCCACACCGGAGTCTCGTTGTCTGCCATCGCTCGTCCTCCTGCCCGCCGGTCCGGCCGCGGGCACCGTCATGACGCATGGCGGGCGGCAGGGTTCGGGTGGGCGCGTCGCAAGGCAAGGTTGAGGCTCTGCCTCAAACTCCGCCAGGGGCGAGCCGCCCCTGGACCAGCCTTCCTAGGTGGAGCCAGTCCAGGACGGCTCGCCCTGGCGGGTCTGGGCAGAGCCCAGCCTTGCCTGCTTCACCCCAGCTCCCAGAACCCGTCCGCCTCCGCGATCGGCCGCGCTGCCGCCAGGCGGTCGAGGTCCGGCACCGGCCTGCGCAGGACCGGGTCGGAGGCGCAGGCGGCCTCGATCGCGGCGGCCACGCCGAGTACGAGGGCGTCGCCGCCGCGTGGCCCCACGATCTGCAGGCCGAACGGCAGCCCGGCCTCGTCGACGCCGAGCGGCAGGCTGAGCGCGGGGTGGCCGGCGAGCGTCACGCCGTAGGCCAGGGCGAGCCAGTGGAAGTACGACCGGGTGGGCACGCCATCGATCTGCGCGGGGTGCGGCTCGCGCCACGGCCGCGGGCTGAGCGTGATCGCGGGGCTGAGCAGCACGTCGTGGCGGCCGAAGAAGTCGCCGAACGCGCGGTAGATGCGGGTCTGGGTGGCGGTTGCGCGACTGTGGTCCTCCAGCGTGTAGCGCAGGCCTTCCTCCACGTTGGCGCGCACGTTGGCGCCGAGCCGCTCCGGCTGCTCGCGGAACCGGGCCAGGTGGGTGCCGAGGAACAGGCCGGCGCGCAGCACGGCGAAGGCGTCGTCCGCGCCGGCGCAGTCCGGAGTCGCGTCCTGCGTGCAGGCGAACAGCGGCGAGAGCGCGGCAACGCGGGACTGGAACACACGGCGGACGTGGCGCTCGGTCGGCGCGAAGCCGAAGTCCTCGGTGACCGCGGCGCGCAGGGTATCCAGGCGGGCGGGTACGGGCGGGGAGAACCGGGCCGGTATGGCACGGACGGGTTCGCCGGGCAGGGTGTAGGCCAGGGGATCGCGGCCGTCGTCGGAGGCCATCGCCGAGAGCAGCAGCGCGGTGTCGGCGACGTCGCGCGCCATCGGGCCGTTCACCGGAAGGCACGACCAGCCGGCGCCGTGCGTCTCGTTGGGCACCAGGCCGGGCGAGGGACGCATGCCGACGATGCCGTTGTAGGCGGCAGGGTTGCGCAGGCTGCCGCCGGTGTCCGAGCCGGTGCACAGCGGCAGCATCGAGCACGCCAGCGCCACCGCCGAGCCGCCCGAGGAGCCGGCGGCCGAGCGCGTGGTGTCGAACGGGTTGGCGGTGGTGCCGAACACGGCGTTGCGGGTGTTGGCGCCGGCGGCGAACTCCGGCGTGTTGGTCTTGGCGAGCACGATGCCGCCGGCCGCGCGCAGCCGCGCCACCACGCCGAGGTCGCGCGACGGCACGTGGTCCGCGAGGATCGGGCTGCCGTAGGTGGTGCGCAGCCCGGCGGTGTCGTCGGTGTCCTTGATGCCGAGCGGCAGGCCATGCAGCGGACCGAGCACGTCGCCGCGCATCACCGCGGCCTCGGAGGCGCGGGCGGCGGCGCGCGCGCCCTCCTCGTCGAGGGTCACGACCGCGTTGACCGCCGGGTTGATGCGGGCGATGCGCGCGAGGCAGGAGTCGAGCAGCTCGACCGGCGAGAGCGCGCGAGTGGCGATCAGGCGGGCCAGCTCGGTGGCGCCGAGGTCGCAGGGCTCTGTCACGGCACGGCCTCCGGGAGCGCCGCGCGGCACATGCCGCCGGCGTGGCTCCCGGCGTGCCACTCCGGCCGTGCG
>CAXSER010000038.1:0-13588 GCA_964236315.1 uncultured Acetobacteraceae bacterium
CTTGGGCTTTGCCCCGCCTGCCGCAAGCCTTGCTCCCCCCCGCCCCGACCCGCTAGAAGGACGCGCCAAGGCCGGGCCGTATCCGCGTCGCCCGGCGTCGAAAGGCGTCCGCCATGGCACCCGACAGCCCCGCCCCGCAGCCCGCTCCACCGCCGTCCGGCCTGCGCCTCGACCAGCGCATCCGCGAGGCCCTGGCGTTCGACGACGTGCTGGTGGTGCCGTCGTACTCGCAGGTGCTGCCGAACAGCACCGACACCCGCACCCGCTTCACCCGCACCATCAGCCTCAACATCCCGCTGGTGTCCTCGGCGATGGACACGGTGACCGAGTCCGCGATGGCCATCGCCATGGCGCAGCAGGGCGGCATCGGCGTCATCCACAAGAATCTCACCCCCGAGGAGCAGGCCGACCAGGTGCGGCGGGTGAAGAAGTTCGAGAGCGGCATGGTGGTCAACCCGCTCACCATCCACCCCGACCAGACGCTGGCCGACGCGCGCGCGCTGATGGCGCTGCACCGCATCAGCGGCTTCCCCGTGGTCGAGCGCGACAGCGGGCGTCTCGTCGGCATCCTGACCAACCGCGACGTGCGCTTCGCCACCGACCCGTCGACGCGGGTGTACGAGCTGATGACCCGCGAGGGGCTGATCACGGTGGCCGACGGCTCGGAGCACGACGAGGCCCGCCGGCTGCTGCACCGCCACCGCATCGAGAAGCTGCTCGTGGTGGACGAGGCGTACCGCTGCGTCGGGCTGATCACCGTCAAGGACATGGAGAAGGCGACGGCGCACCCGCTCGCCAACAAGGACGAGCTGGGGCGGCTGCGCGTGGCCGCCGCCACCGGCGTCGGCGAGGACGGGCACGCGCGGGCGCAGGCGCTGGTCGCGGCCGGCGTGGACGTGGTGGTGGTCGACACCGCGCACGGGCACTCGCAGGGCGTGCTCGCCGCCGTCGAGCGGATCAAGCGGCTGTCGAACGCGGTGCAGGTCGTCGCCGGCAACGTGGCCACGCCGGAGGGGGCGGAGGCGCTGATCCAGGCCGGCGCGGACGCGGTCAAGATCGGCATCGGGCCGGGCAGCATCTGCACGACGCGCGTGGTGGCCGGCGTGGGCGTGCCGCAGTTCTCGGCGGTGATGGAGACGGCGGCGGCGTGCCGGGCGCAGGGCGTGCCCTCGATCGCGGACGGGGGCGTGCGCACCTCGGGCGACCTGGTCAAGGCGATCGGCGCGGGGGCGGACTCGGTGATGGTCGGCAGCCTGCTGGCCGGCACGGACGAGGCGCCGGGCGAGGTGTTCCTCTACCAGGGGCGCTCGTACAAGTCGTACCGCGGCATGGGGTCGATCGGGGCGATGGCGCGCGGTTCGGCGGACCGCTACTTCCAGCAGGAGATCAAGGACACGCTGAAGCTGGTGCCGGAGGGCATCGAGGGGCGTGTCGGCTACAAGGGGCCGGTCAGCGCGGTGGTGCACCAGCTCGTTGGCGGGCTGCGCGCGGGGATGGGCTACACCGGCAGCGCCACCGTCGACGACCTGCAGACGCGCACGCAGTTCCGCCGCATCACCGGGGCCGGGCTGCGCGAGAGCCACGTGCACGACGTGGCGATCACGCGGGAGGCGCCGAACTACCGGCAGGATTGAGCAAGCAAGGCCAGAGGCTCCGCCTCTGGACTCCGCCAAAGGCTCGCCTTTGGAATCCACTTAAAAGAGGCCGGTCCAGGGCGGCTCGCCCTGGCGGGTCCAGGGCAGCGCCCTGGCCTTTCTTCCTTCGAAAGCCCCCCGTCATGCCCCACCCCCGCGCCGCCCTGTTCGACGCGTTCGGCACGGTGTTCGACGTGGACTCTCCCATGCGCCGCCACGCCGACCGCATCGGCCCGCGCTGGCCTGCGATCAGCCAGGAGTGGCGCGTCCGCACCATGGAGTACACCTGGGTGCGCAGCCTGGCCGGCGAGCACCGCCCGTTCTCCGCCCTGTTGCGCGAGGCGCTGGAGGTGGTCGCGGCGATGCACGGCCTGGACGCCGCGCTGGTCGACGACATCGCCCGCGAGAACCGCACGCTCGACGCCTACCCGGACGTGGCGCCCGCGCTGGCCTGGCTGCGCGACGCGGGCGTGGCCTGCGCGATCCTGTCCAACGGCGAGGCGGACGGCATGGCCCGGCAGGTCGGCGCCGCCGGCCTCGCGTTCGACGCCCTGCTGAGCGTGGAGCCCGCCGGCACCTTCAAGCCCGACCCGCGCGCCTACGCCCTCGCGCCCGCGCACTTCGGCTGTGACGCCTCGGAGATCGCCTTCGTGTCCTCCAACCCGTGGGACGCGTTCGGCGGCGCGGTGTTCGGCTTCCGCACATGCTGGATCAACCGGCACGGCCGGCCGGTGGAGTACGGGCTGGCCGGGCGGGCCGCGATCCTGGCGGGGCTCGACGGCCTCGCCGACGTGCTGACGGGGTCGCGCGCATGACGCCCGGGGCGCGCCTGGCTGCGGCGATCGAGCTGCTGACAGAGGTGGAGGAGCGCATCCGCCGGCCGGCCGACGCGGTGGCCAACGACTTCTTCCGCGCCCGGCGCTTCATCGGTTCCGGGGACCGGCGCGCCGTGTCGGACCGGGCGTGGGCGGTGCTGCGGGCGCGGCGGCGGCTGGGCTGGTGGGTGGAGCAGGGCGGCACGGCGCCCACGCCGCGCATGCTGATCGCGGCGTCGCTGCTGATGGAGGGCTGGTCGGCGTCGGGCGTGGCCCAGAGCTTCTCCGGCGGCCAGTACGCGCCGGCGACGCTGATCCCGCAGGAGCGCGAGGCGCTGCTGGCGATCGAGAGCCACACGCTGGCCCACCCGGACATGCCGGACGCGGTGCGGCTGGAGGTGCCGGACTGGGTGCTGCCGCGGCTGGCCGCGCGGTTCGGCGAGAGCCTGGACTCGGAGCTGTCGGCGTTGTCCGAGCCGGCGCCGCTCGACCTGCGCGTCAACCTGCTGCGCGGCACGCTGGAGGAGGGCAGGGCGGCGCTGGAGCGCGAGGGGATCACCGCCACGCCGACGCCGCTGTCGCCGTGGGGCCTGCGCGTGCCGGGGCGGCGCGCGGTGACCTCCGGCGCCGCGTTCCAGACCGGGCTGGTCGAGATCCAGGACGAGGGCAGCCAGCTCATCGCGATCATGGTGGGGGCCGCGCCGGACATGCGGGTCGCGGACTGGTGCGCGGGGGCCGGCGGCAAGACGCTGGCGATCGCGGCGTCGATGGGCAATCGCGGCCACGTGGTGGCGTGCGACGTGTCGCGGCCGCGGCTGGACGGGGCGACGCGGCGGCTGCGCAGGGCGGGGGCGCACAACGTCGAGCGCCACCTGATCGAGCCCGGCGACAAGTGGGTCAAGCGGCGCGGCGGCAGCTTCGACCGCGTGCTGGTCGACGCGCCGTGCACCGGCACCGGGACCTGGCGGCGCAACCCGGACGCGCGGTTCCGGCTGCGCGAGCTGGACCTCGACGAGCTGCTGCCCAAGCAGGCGCGCATCCTCGACGACGCGGCGCGGCTGGTGCGGCCGGGCGGGCGGCTGGTGTACGCGACCTGCTCGCTGCTGCCCGACGAGAACGAGGCGCAGGTGGAGGCGTTCCTCGCGCGCCACCCGGAGTTCTCCGCGGTGCCGCTGGCCGAGACGTGGACGCTGGACGCGCCGGTGCCCGGGCCGGGGCCGTACCTGAGCCTGACGCCGCGCCGCCACGGCACCGACGGGTTCTTCGCCGCCGTGCTGCAGCGTGCGGTCGCTGGTCCCGGAGCCACGGCCGGTGTGGACGGGCCGGAGGGTACGGACGACGGCGATGCCGCGGGGGCCGATGCAGGCGGGGCCGATGCCGCCGAGTTCGATGCAGCCGGGGCAGATGCCGCCGGGGCCGGTGCCCTGGAGGGTAGCGGGGCGGAGGGGGACGATGCCCCCGACGTGCCTCCGCAGGCCCCCGCGACCGGGCACGAGGGCGCATGATCGCGATCCGCCGCGCCCGCCCCGGCGACGCCCCCGCGATCGCCGCGGTCCATGTCGCCGCCTGGCGCAGCGCCTATCCCGGCCTGCTGCCCGACGCCTACCTCGCCGGCCTGTCCGCCCGTCGCAAGGCGGCGGAGTACGAGCGCACCATCCGCGACGGCGGCGTGTTCGTCGCCGCCGCCGCCAGCGTGCCGCGCATCGCGGGCTTCGTCACAGTGGGCCGCGCCAGGCGTGTCACCCCCTGGGGCACGCTGTCGCGCCCGGACGCGGCGTCGCGGCCCGCCCTCGACGCGAACACGCCCGACCTGAACGCGCCCGACGCCGACACCCCCGACGCGCACCCGCAGCCGCGCAGCCCGCTCGGCGAGGGCGAGATCGAGACGCTCTACGTGCTCGACGACTGGCGCGACCGCGGCCTCGGGCGGCGCCTGATCGGGGCGGGGGCCGCGCACCTCGCCGAGCTGGGCTGCCGCTCGGCCTACTGCTGGGTGCTGCGCGACAACCCCAGCCGCTGGTTCTACGAGCGCATCGGCGGGCGGGCGGTGATGGCGGACAGCGTGCTGGTCGCCGGCATCTCCGTGCCCCAGGTCGCCTACGCCTGGGACCCGATCGAGCGGCTGATCGCGGCGTTCTCGGCGGAGTGAGCGTCGCGAAGCAAGGCCGAGGCCCCGTCTTCAAGCGCTGGACCTCGAACTCCGCCAAGGGCTGGGCCCTTGGATCGCCTTCTCTTGAGTGAGGCCAGTCCAGGGCGGCTCGCCCTGGCGGGTCCGGGCAGAGCCCGGCCTTGCTTCCTGTCCGCCCCCGGAGTCCCGCCCGCCATGCGTTTCCTCCTGCTCTCCGCCGTGGCCTCCCTCGGCGGCCTGCTGTTCGGCTACGACACCGGCGTGATCTCCGGCGCCCTGCTGTTCCTGCGCGCCCGCTTCGCCCTCTCCCCCACGATGCAGGACGTGGTGACCGGCATCGTCCTGCTCGGCGCCACCGCCGGCGCCGCCGCGGCCGGCGCCCTGTCCGACCGCTTCGGCCGACGCCCGGTGATCCTCGCCGTCGCCCTGCTGTTCGCCGTCGGCGCCCTGCTGTCCGGGCTGGCGGACACGCTGTGGGTGCTGCTGGCGGCCCGCCTGCTGGTCGGGCTGGCGATCGGCGTCGCGTCCATGCTGACGCCGCTCTACCTGTCCGAGATCGCGCCGGCCGAGAAGCGCGGCGCCGTGGTCTCGCTCAACCAGTTCTGCATCACCTTCGGCATCCTGCTGTCCTACGTGGTGGACTACGCGCTGGCCGGCACGCAGGGCGGCTGGCGCTGGATGCTCGGCCTCGGAGTCGTCCCGGGCCTGGCGCTGGCGGCGGGGATGCTGGTGCTGCCGGAGAGCCCGCGCTGGCTCGCCGGACGTGGCCGCACGCAGGACGCCGAGCGCGCGCTGCGCTTCCTGCGCGGCCACGGCGACACCGCGGAGGAGCTCGCCGCCCTCAAGCAGGACCTGCACCACGGCGGGCAGGCCGTCTCGCTGCGCCGGATGCTGCGCACGCCGCAGGCCCGGCGCCCGCTGGTGGTCGGCGTCGGCCTCGCGGTGTTCCAGCAGGTCACCGGCATCAACACCGTGATCTACTTCGCCCCCACCATCGTGCAGTCCGCCGGCCTCGCCTCGGCCTCCGCCGCCATCCTCGCCACCGTCGGCATCGGCGCGGTCAACGTCGCGATGACCCTGGTCGCCATGCGCCTGATCGACCACGCCGGGCGCCGCCGACTGCTGCTCGGCGGCATGGCGGTGATGGCCGTCTCCCTGCTGGTGCTCGCCGGCGCGTTCCTGCTCGGCGCCGGCTCCGGGCTGGCGGCGGTGACCGTGGGGGCGCTCGGCCTCTACATCGCGGGCTTCGCGATCGGGCTCGGCCCGGTGTTCTGGCTGCTGATCGCCGAGATCTTCCCGCTCGCGGTGCGCGGCCGGGGCATGAGCACGGCGTCGGTGGCGAACTGGGGCTCCAACCTCGCGGTCACGCTGGTGTTCCTCGACCTCGTGCACGCGCTCGGCGACGGCGGCACCTTCCTGCTGTTCGCGGCCCTCACGGCGGCGGCGATCGCCTTCACCTGGCGATACGTGCCGGAGACGCGCGGGCGCAGCCTGGAGCAGATCGAGAGCGACCTGGCGGAGACGCACGCCGTCTGAAAGGAAGGCCAGGGCTCTGCCCTGGACCCGCCGGGGGCAGGCGCCCCCGGACCCGCGCACACAAGGGCACGAGGCCGCGTGTCGTGCCGCAGGTCCAAGGGGGTGGGTTTCCAAAGACCCCTGGCCTTTGGCGGGTTCGGGCAGAGCCCGACCTTGCTTCCCGCCGCCCGTCATGCTGCAAGCGTCCATGGAACAGGACCTTGCCCACCTCCCCCTGACCCAGGATCGCGTGCTGATCCTCGACTTCGGCAGCCAGGTGACCCAGCTCATCGCCCGCCGCGTGCGCGAGAGCGGCGTCTACTGCGAGATCTGGCCCTACGACGCCTCTGCCGCGCGCATCGCGGCCTTCGCCCCGCGCGCCATCATCCTCTCCGGCGGCCCCGCCAGCGTGGTCGACGCGGGCTCGCCCCGCGTGGTCCCCGAGGTGTTCTCCGCCGGCCTGCCCGTGCTTGGCATCTGCTACGGCCAGCAGCTCATGTGCGAGCAGCTCGGCGGCGCGGTGGAGAAGTCCGACCTGCACGAGTTCGGCCGCGCCACCATCGACATCACTGCCGACTGCGCGCTGTTCACCGACACCTGGCTCAAGGGCGGGCGAGAGCAGGTGTGGATGAGCCACGCCGACCGCGTCTCGCGCCTGCCCGACGGCTTCGTGCCCGTCGCCACCAGCGAGGGCGCGCCGTACGCGGTCATCGCCGACGAGGCGCGGCGCCTCTACGGCGTGCAGTTCCACCCCGAGGTCGCGCACACGCCGCACGGCGCCCAGCTGCTGCGCCGCTTCACCCACGGCGTCGCGGGCTGCGAGGGCGGCTGGACCATGGCCGGCTTCCGCGCCGCGGAGATCGCGCGCATCCGCGCCCAGGTCGGCTCCGGGCGCGTGGTGTGCGGCCTGTCCGGCGGCGTGGACTCCTCGGTGGCCGCGGTGCTGATCCACGAGGCGATCGGCGAGCAGCTCACCTGCATCTTCGTCGACCACGGCCTGCTGCGCACCGGCGAGGCCGACCAGGTGCTCGCCACCTTCCGCGACCGCTTCAACATCCGCCTCGTGCACCGCGACGCCTCCGCGCTGTTCCTCGGCCAGCTCGCCGGCGTCACCGACCCCGAGGCCAAGCGCAAGACCATCGGCCGCCTGTTCATCGAGGTGTTCGAGGAGGAGGCCACGAGGCTGGGCGGCGCCGACTTCCTCGCGCAGGGCACGCTCTACCCCGACGTGATCGAGAGCATCAGCTTCACCGGCGGGCCGTCGGTCACCATCAAGTCGCACCACAACGTCGGCGGCCTGCCCGAGCGGATGCGCATGAAGCTGGTCGAGCCGCTGCGAGAGCTGTTCAAGGACGAGGTCCGCGTGCTCGGCCGCGAGCTGGGCCTCTCGCACGACATCGTCGGGCGCCACCCGTTCCCGGGGCCTGGCCTGGCGATCCGCATCCCCGGCGAGGTGACGCGCGAGCGGGTGCAGATCCTGCAGAAGGCGGACGCGATCTTCCTCGAGGAGATCCGCAGCGCCGGGCTGTACGACGCGATCTGGCAGGCGTTCGCGGTGCTGCTGCCGGTGCGCAGCGTCGGCGTGATGGGCGACGGGCGGACCTACGACAACGTGTGCGCGCTGCGCGCCGTGACCAGCAGCGACGGCATGACCGCGGAGATCTACCCGTTCGACATGGGCTTCCTGCAGCGCGTCTGCGGGCGGATCGTCGGCGAGGTGCGCGGCATCAACCGGGTGACGTACGACATCACCAGCAAGCCGCCCGGCACGATCGAGTGGGAGTGAGGCAAGACCGGGCTCTCCCTCCGCTGGCCATTCCAATGGCCCAGGCGGGCCATCGGAACCTTTGGCCAGCTCCGCCCGAACCCGCAAAGGGTCCGAGGACCCTCTGATCCCTTGACTTAAGGAGGCCGGTCCAGGGCGGCTCGCCCTGGCGGAGTTCGAGGCAGAGCCTCAACCTTGCTTCCTCCCCGCCCCCTGGGCATCGGCCCCTCGCGCGCCCATCCTCCCGTCGCGCCCCGACCCGAGGAGGCCCCATGACGCAGCCTGTCGCGCCCACGCCCGGCCCGCAGCCCGACGAGTTCTACATCCCCGCCACCGTGTCGCTGCAGGAGCGCCGCACCCGCACGCTGAAAAGCGGCGACACCTTCGCCGTGTTCGACGCCGCCGGCGACGTGCTCGGCGGCCCCGGCAGCAGCGACGGCGTGTACCACCTCGACACCCGCCACCTCTCGCAGCTCGGCATGCTGGTCGGCGGCGAGCGGCCGATGCTGCTGTCCTCGATCCTGCGCGACGACAACGCCGAACTGACCTGCGACCTGGCCAACCCCGACCTGTACGACGGCGGCCGGCTGATCCTCGAGCACGACCTGCTGCACATCCGCCGCTCCCGCTTCCTGTGGAACGCCACCTGCCACGAGCGGCTCTCCGTGCGCTCCTATGCCGGCAACGACACCACCGTGCGGATCGAGCTGCGCTTCGACGCCGACTTCTCCGACCTGTTCGAGGCGCGCGGCATGACCCGCGTGCGGCGCGGCGAGCGGCTCGGCACCGAGCTCGGCGCCGACAGCGTGGTGCTCGCCTACCGCGGGCTCGACGACGCCACGCGCAGCACCCGCATCCGCTTCGACCCGGCTCCGTCGCTGCTGGAGGCCAACCGTGCGGTCTTCGACCTGGCCATCCCCGCGCACGGCCGCCGCGTGGTGTTCATGGAGATCGCCTGCGAGGGCACCCCGGCCGACCAGCCGCCGCGCGAGCGCTTCCTGCGCGCGCTCCTCGACAGCCGCCGCCGGCTGCGCCGCGAGAGCAGCCGCGCCGCCGCGGTCGCCACCTCGAACGAGATCTTCAACGAGGCGATGCGCCGCTGCGTGTGCGACCTCTACATGCTGGTCACCGACAAGCCGAGCGGGCCCTACCCGTACGCCGGCGTGCCCTGGTTCAGCACCTCCTTCGGCCGCGACGCCCTGATCGCGGCACTGCACACGCTGTGGCTCGACCCGGAGATCGCACGCGGCGTGCTCGCCTACCTGGCCGCCCACCAGGCGACGGAGGTGGACCCGCTGGCCGACGCGGAGCCCGGCAAGATCCTGCACGAGGTGCGCCACGGCGAGATGGCGATCCTGCGCGAGGTGCCGTTCCGCCACTACTACGGCAGCGTGGACAGCACGCCGCTGTTCGTCATGCTCGCCGGCGCCTACGTCGAGCGCACCGGCGACCTGGCCACCGCCGCCTCGCTGTGGCCGCACATCCAGGCGGCGCTGGCCTGGCTCGACACCTACGGCGACCGCGACCGCGACGGCTTCGTCGAGTACTACCGCCAGACCAAGGAGGGCCTCGCCAACCAGGGCTGGAAGGACAGCTACGACTCGATCTTCCACGCCGACGGCACGCTCGCCGAGGGGCCGATCGCGCTGTGCGAGGTGCAGGGCTACGCGTACGCCGCCCGCCGCGCCGCCGCCCAGGTCGCGCGCCGGCTCGGCCACGAAGCGGAGGCCGACGCGCTCGACGATGCCGCGAGCGCCCTGCGCGAACGCTTCGAGGCCGCGTTCTGGTGCGAGGAGATCGGCACCTATGCCATCGCGCTGGACGGCGCCAAGAAGCCGTGCCGCGTGCGCGCGTCCAACGCCGGGCACCTGCTGCTCACCGGCATCGCCTCGCCCGAGCATGGCCAGCGCGTCGCCGACGGCCTGATGGGCGCGTCGTTCTTCTCCGGGTGGGGCGTGCGCACGCTCGCCCAGGGCGAGGCACGCTACAACCCGATGAGCTACCACAACGGCTCGGTCTGGCCGCACGACAACGCGCTGATCGCGATGGGCCTCGCCCGCTACGGCTGCAAGGCGGAGGCCGCCCGCCTGTTCGACGCCCTGTTCGGCGCCTGCCAGACCCTGGAGCTGCGCCGCCTGCCCGAGTTGTTCTGCGGCCTGCCGCGCAGGCGGGCGCAGGGGCCCACCGCCTACCCCGTCGCCTGCTCGCCCCAGGCCTGGGCGGCCACCGCGCTGCCGGCCATGCTCGCCGCGTGCCTCGGGCTCTCGTTCGACCCGCAGCGCCGTGAGGTCCGCTTCGACCGGCCGGTGCTGCCGGAGTGCCTGCCGGAGGTGACGCTGTACAACCTCGCCGCTGGCGACGCCCGCGTCAGCGTCAGGCTTCGGCGCAGCGGGAGCGAGGTCGCGCTCAACGTGCTGTCGCGCACCGGGGACGCGCACGTCACGATGAGCACGTAGGAAGCAAGGTCGAGGCGCTGCCTCGAACTCCGCCGAAGGCCGAGCCTT
Source organism: uncultured Acetobacteraceae bacterium (assembly GCA_964236315.1). Taxonomy (GTDB): domain Bacteria; phylum Pseudomonadota; class Alphaproteobacteria; order Acetobacterales; family Acetobacteraceae; genus CAXSEF01. The sequence goes on from CAXSER010000038.1 coordinate 10,362, forward strand.
TGGACACCCGGACTGAAACGTGCCGGTCCAGGGGCGGCTCGCCCCGGCCGGTCCGGGCAGAGCCCAGGCTTCCTTCAGGCGGCGGCCGGTGCCCCGACCGGTTGCCCGAGGTAGTGCGACAGCACCTCCGCCGGAGCCCCGTCCTCGCGGATGCGCCCGTGGTCCATCCAGATCACCCGGGTACACCATTCCATCATGATCGCCGGCTGGTGCGACGACAGCACCAGGATGTCGGCGCCACGCACCACGCTCTCCAGCCGCGCCCGCGCCTTGGCGAGGAAGTCCGCGTCGCCGGCGAGGAACCACTCGTCCATCAGCAGCACCTCGGGGCTGACCGCGGTGGCCATCGCAAAGCCCAGCCGCACGATCATGCCGGAGCTGTAGAACCGCACCGGCAGGTCCATGAACTCGCCCAGGCCGGCGAACTCCGCGACGTCCTCCACGAGCAGGCGGGTCTGCGGCTTGCTGTAGCCGTTGTACAGGCCGCGCAGCATGATGTTCTCGCGCCCCGTCAGCTCCATGTTCATGCCGAGGTTGGGGTCGAGCATGGCGGTGACCATGCCGTCCACCTGCACCCGGCCGACCACCGGCTCGTAGATCCCCGCCATCGTGCGCAGCAGCGTGGTCTTCCCCGCGCCGTTGCCGCCCACCAGGCCGAGCCGGTCGCCGCGGCCGAGCCGGAGCGAGACGTCGCGCAGGGCCTGCACCACCACGCGCTTCTGCCGGTCCTCGCCGAGACGACCGGACGCGGCGGCGAACACCGTCTTCTTCAGGGAGCGCGAGCTGCCGTGATAGAGGGGGAAATCGACGGAGAGGTTGTCGATGATGACCGAGCTCATGCCGCGGTCCTCACACCCAGAACGCCAGGCGCGAGCGCACGCGCGCGAACACGAGCCACGCCGCCGCCCAGAGCAGCACGCTGAACCCCAGCGCCGAGCCCCAGGCGAGAGCCGACGGCGCCTGCGACAGCAGCGGGCCGCGCACCACCTCGAGCAGCCCGTCGAACGGGTTGAGCGGCAGCCACCAGCCCCGCGCGCCCAGCTGCTCCGGCTTCCACACCACCGGCGTGATGTAGAACGCGATCTGCACGATCGAGCCGACGATCGGCGGGATGTCGCGAAAGCGCGAGCACAGCGTGCCCAGCAGCAGGCAGGAGGCAAAGGCGTCGACGAGCCACAGCAGCAGGCCGGGCAGGGCCATCAGCGCCTCCACCCCCGGCAGCAGCCCGTAGATCGCGAACACGACGACGAACACCACCACGTTGTGCGCCAGCACCAGCACGTTGCGCACCACGACGCGGATCGCCTGCAGGAAGAACGGCATGCGCACCGAGCGGATCGTGCCCTCTGCCTGGGTGAAGGCGTTGCAGGCGTCGCCGATCAGCGCGCCGATCGCGTTCCACATCACCAGCGAGACAGCCAGGAACGGCAGGAACTCGCGCAGGTTCATGCCGAACAGCGTGCCGTAGACCGCGCCCAGCGCGCCGACCATCACTGCGGTCGACAGCGTCAGCCAGAACGGCCCCAGCACGGAGCCGCGGTAGCGCAGCTTGATGTCGAGCCAGCCGAGCGTCACCGCGAGTCGCCACAGCCGCACCCCGTCTGCCACGTCGCGCACCGCAAGGCGGTCGCGGGCACGGCGGGTGGAGACGGCCTGCAGGTCGAGGTGGGAACCCACCAGGGCCTGGGCCGGATGATCGAGTGTGACGCTCATGGCGGCTCGCGGATACTCCTTCGCACCCGCGCAGGCAACGCCCACGCGCCGGGACGATCGTGTCGCTTCCGACACGGTGGGCGGGGCGACTGCCGCGGCTCGCAGCTTCGTGTTGCCTCGATCCTCGGCCACATGTAAGGGGTTAGGCAGAGTTCCTGACGGGCCACGTGAGCGGCGGCCGCACCGGCTGCCGCCACCGGCCGCACCCCGTGCGCGGGCTGCGGGCGTCCCTCGCGCGGCCGCGCAGTTCCGCCACGACGGAGGCTCCCGCCGGATGTCCAGCCCGCTCCCCGCCCAGGCTTCCAGCGACGAGGCCGCAGTGCCTGGCCCGGCCGTGCTCCCGGCCTCCTGCCTGGCGGACCCGCGAAAGCCGGCACAGCGGGCGCCGGCGCTCGCCCGCCTGCGCCTGCTTGGCGCCGCCGGCACACTGGCCCTGCTGTCCGCCTGCGCCAGCCACGCGCCCGTGCCGCTCTCCGAGACCCAGGAGGCCGCGCAGTACGCCGCCCACGCGCGCAGCGACTACTCGCCGCCGGGCCCGCCCGAGGACCCCTGGGGCCCCTACATCACCGAGGCCTCCACCCGCTTCGACGTGCCGGACCGCTGGATCCGCGAGGTCATGCGCGTCGAGTCGGGCGGCCGCCTCTACCACAACGACACGCTGGTCACCTCGCCGGTCGGCGCCATGGGCCTGATGCAGGTGATGCCGGCGACGTTCGACGACATGCGCGGCCAGTTCAACGGCATCGGCGACGACCCGTACGACCCGCACAACTCCATCCTCGCCGGCACCGCCTACATCCGGCAGATGTACGACGTCTACGGTTCGCCCGGCTTCCTCGCGGCGTACAACGCGGGCCCCGGCAACCTCGACGCCTACCTCACACGCGGCCGCCGCCTGCCCGCTGAGACCCGGCGCTACGTCGCGATGATCGCGCCCTACATCCGCGACGCGGCACCCAACAACCGCAGCCAGGCCGACATGCTGGCGATGAACCACGTGCCGACCGCGGCCCCAGAGGCCACCGAGGTCGCCGACGCCGGCGAGGAGGACGCGCCCGCCGTCCGCGCGCCGCGTCCCGTGGCCGTCGCCCGCTACGAACGCCCGGAGCCGCGCGCCGAGCGCCAGTATGCCGCGCACCAGTACGCCGCCCGCAGCGAGCGCCAGGCCGAGCGCCTGTCCGCGCACGACCGCCTGCCGGAGCCGCCCGCCTGGTCCGGCTTCGCCGCGCGGCCCGAGCAGGTCGCCTCCGCGCGCACCGGGCACGGCGCCTTCGCCCATCCCGGCGTCGCGCCGAACTTCCAGACCGCCTCCTACGCCGCGCACCACGAGGGCGCGCGGCTGTTCACCCCGGCGATGGCCGAGGCGATGCCGCGCACGGCCGTCGGCGGCAGCAACTGGGCGATCCAGGTCGGCGCCTACGGTAACCAGGGCCAGGCCAGCGCCGCCGCCGGCCAGGCCCGCGCCGCCGCCCGCCTCGGCCAGGCACGCCCCGCGGTCGCCGGCGTCCGCGAGG
>CAXSER010000039.1:0-13408 GCA_964236315.1 uncultured Acetobacteraceae bacterium
CCCCCCGCGCCCGCGCTCATCCGCGCGCCCGGCTGCGCCAGCCCGGCAGGTCCGCGTCCAGCACCCGCTCCAGCGCCTCGACCCGCTCCTCCAGCCGCTGCGCCGTCCGCAGCGCCCCCTCCAGCGCCGGCCCGCCGCCCGCCTCCCCCACGCCCCGGCCCTTCGCATACAGCCGCATCGCCACCAGCAGCAGCACGAAGCCGAAGATCACCACCAGGTCCCAGTCCATCGCCCGCTCCCGTCCCGCCCAGCCTCAGCCCCGCCAGCAGCCCGCGCTCAATCCTTCGCCCCGCCCGTCGTCCCGTCCACCCCGCCCGCCACGGCGCCACGCGCCCCGTCCCCCGGCCCCCCCAGCCGCCGCTTCATCGCCGCCAGCTCGTCCTCCACCGCCGAGTCCGCCTCCAGCCCCGCCAGCTCCGCTTCCAGCCCCGCGGTCCCGCCCAGGGCGCCCGACGACCCTCCCGCGCGCCCGATGTCGTACGCCTCCACCCGCCCCTCCGCCTCGTCGAGCCTGCGCTCCACCGTCTCGAACCGCTCGAACGCGTCCGCCACCCTCTGGTCGTGCAGCGACGCCCGCAGCTGCAGCCGGCTCTGCGCGATCTTGCCCCGCGTCGACAGCGACTTCTCCCGCGACCGCGCGTCCGTCAGCTTCGCCTGCAGCCGCGCGATGTCGTCGGACTGCGCCGCCAGCCCGTCCGCCACCTGGTCCAGCTGCCCCTGCGCCGCCGCCCGCGCCCGACCCGCGTTCATCCGCGCCTGCAACGCCAGCCGCGCCAGATCCTCCCGCCCGCGCGACAGCGCCAGCTCCGCCTTGCGCGCCCATTCCGCCTCGTCGTGCGCCAGCCCCTCCACCCTGCGCCCCAGCTCGCGCCGCTCCGCGATGGTGCGCACCGTCTGCGAACGCACCTCGACCAGCGTGTCCTCCATCTCCTGGATCACCAGCCGGATGATCTTCTGCGGGTCCTCCGCGGTCGCCAGGATCGCGTTCAGGTTCGAGTTCACGATGTCGGACAGTCTCGAGAAGATGCCCACGGGGCGCGCTCCTGATGCCGGAAGGAAAGGACGCTGACGGCCAGCCGGATCATACGGCCGCCAGGCCAGGGTTCGCGAGAAAGTAAGCCCGGGCTCTGCCCGGACCCGCCAGGGGCGAGCCGCCCCTGGACCGGCGCAAACGGGGTCTCAGGCCGCAAGGCCTGCGGAATGCCGGGGTCCGGGGGGCGGCCTCGCCCCCCGGCCTTGCCTGGCTTCGCTTTGCCGCGCACGCTCCCGGTCTCCGTGGAGGACTAGGAATTGGCGAATCCCGCCAGGTACTCGCCCCCCGAGACACAGACCCCGATCGGCGAGTCCGAGTGCTTCACCGCGATGCTCGCCCACGTCTCCACGCTGGCGCCGATCGCGCGCCCGGTGCTCGTGGTCGGCGAGCGCGGCACCGGCAAGGAGCTGGTCGCCGCCCGCCTGGCCTTCCTTTCCCCACGCTGGGACCGCCCGTTCCTCAAGCTGAACTGCGCGGCGCTCCCAGACACGCTCCTCGACAGCGAGCTGTTCGGCCACGAGGCCGGCGCCTTCACCGGCGCCCAGCGCCGGCGCCTTGGCCGCTTCGAGCAGGCCGACGGCGGCACGCTCTTCCTCGACGAGATCGCCACCGCCTCGCCCGCCGTGCAGGAGAAGCTCCTCCGCGTCCTGGAGTACGGCCGCTTCGAGCGCGTCGGCGGCACGGACACCGTCACCGTGGACGTGCGCGTGGTCGCCGCCACCAACGCCGACCTGCCCGCCATGGCCCGCGACGGCCGCTTCCGCGCCGACCTGCTCGACCGCCTGGCCTTCGACGTCGTCACCGTCCCCCCGCTGCGTGCGCGGCCCGACGACATCCCCCGCCTCGCCGGGCACTTCGCCCAGCGCATGTCCGCGGAGCTGGGCCGCCGCGGCTTCCCCGGCTTCACCCCCGCCGCCGCCCGCCTCCTGGCCGCCCACCCCTGGCCCGGCAACGTCCGCGAGCTGCGCAATGCCGTGGAGCGCAGCGTCGCCCTGACTCCCCGCCCGGAGCGCCCGCTCGCCGACCTCCGCCTCGACCCGTTCGACAGCCCATTCCGCCCGCGCCCCGAAGCCGTACCCGGCGCCCGCCCTGACCGCGCCCCGGAACACGCCGACCCCACGCAGCACCACGCCCATCCCTCCCGCCAGCCCCGGGAGGACCGCCCGGGAACCACCCCCGCCGGAACCCGCCCCGACCGGGCCGCCGCCGCACCCGCCTCCGCCGAGCCCGGCCGGGCAGGGCAGGGGCCCGCCCCGTCGGACTACACCGGCCGGGTGCGCCGCTTCGAGACCGCCCTGCTGCGCGACGCCCTGGAGCACACCCGCTTCAACCAGGCCGCCGCCGCCCGCCTGCTCGGCCTCGGCTACCACCAGTTCCGGCATCACCTGCGGTCCCACGCGCTGCTCGACGCCACCCGCACGCCCGACGACCCGACGCCCGCCGCCGACACGGGCGAGGCCACGTAGCCTGCCAGGCTCGCCTGCACCCCGCGCTCCGCCGCGACGAACCCCCATCCCCCCAGCCCGGCCACCACGAGCAGCACGACCCCCACCCCAGCGCCCATCGCCGCCCGCGTCGCCCCGACAGACGCCACGGTCACCTCGGGCACGGCCGCCCCACGCAGGGCAGGAGCCGGCGTCGTCCGCGCCGGTGCCGGACGGGCCGGCAGCCTGCGGATGCGGGCGGCGGGAAACGCGACGAGAGTGGTGGTCGGGGACACGACGGGCATGGAACGCCTCCTGGAGAGCGTCCGGGTCATCCGGACAGGACAACCTCTGCACGAGCCGTGCCAGACGGTGTACGAAGACAACCCATTGAATAACAACAGGAATCTTCCAACAATTTTTCGGCTGGCGGACGCTGTATGGCGGATACCGCCACTATTGTCGCTATGTCCGCCATGACCTGGGATCCGGCACGAGCTTCACGTGCCCACCCTTGAAGAAGGCCTCGCGTCGCGCAGGCCTCCAGACGTTCCCCTCCGAACGCCTGCCCTCGAACCCAGAACCCGCCCGCAACCGAGTGCCGGTCGAACCCGGCCACCGTCCGGGCGCCTGCCACCCTGAACCGCTGCCCCGACCAGGCACCGCAACTCTTCCTTCAAAACGGATTCTCAAGGCGGGCCTTGAGCGGAGTCCAGAGGCAGAGCCTCTGGCCTTGCCTCCTCGCCCGCGCCCCCGCCCGCCCCGTCAGCCCTTCGGCGCGCGCTCCCGCGTGCCCCACACCAGCCCCATCGACGCCACCGCCGCCGCGGCCGCAGCCAGGAACGCCGCCGGCAGCCCGAACCCTGCCGCGACGATCCCGGTGACCGGCCCTGCCGCCCCGAGCCCGAGGTCGAAGCACGCGAGGAACGCCCCCAGCGCCACGCCCCGGCTTTCCGCCGGCACCCTGCGCACTGCCTCCACGCCGAGTGCCGGGAACACCAGCGAGTACCCGAACCCCGTGACCGCCGTGCCCAGCAGCGCCACCGCCGGCACGGGTGCCAGCGCGATCAGCAGCAGCCCCACCGCCTCCGTCCCCAGCGCCGCGAGCGCCACCCGCGCCCCGCCCAGCCGGTCCGGCAGCCCCGCGAACAGCAGCCGCGTCGCGATGTAGGCCGCCCCGAACGCGGTGAGCGCCAGCCCCGCGCCCGACCACCCCAGCGCCGCGTAGCGCAGCGCCAGGAACGCCGCGATCGTCCCGAACCCCGCCGAGGCCAGCACCATGCCGAGTCCCTGCGCCCAGATCGCCCGGACCACCCCCACGAGCCCCGCCCGCGGCCCCCCCGCCGTGCGCATGTCGCGCTGCGCCCACGCCACCGGCAGCGCCAGCAGCGGCATCAGCACCGTCGCCCCCGCGACCGCGAGGAATCCCCCCATCGAATCCAGCACCGCCCCCAGCGGCGCCCCCAGCGCCAGCGCGCCGTACATCGCGATGCCGATCCACGCCATCGCCCGCCCGGCGTGCTGCGGCCCGACCCGCGTGACCGCCCACGCCATGATCCCCGTCGTGAACAGGCTGTCGCCCAGCCCCAGCGCCACCCGCCCCGCCGCCAGCCAGCCCAGCCCCGCGCCCGGCGCCAGCACCGACATCGCGTACGCCGGCCCGGTGAGCGCCGTCACCCCCAGCCCGAGCAGCACGACCGCCCGCGGCCCCCGCCGGTCCGACGCCGCCCCCGCGAGCTGGCGCGTCAGCAGCGTCACCGCCGCCGCCAGCCCGATGATCGCGCCGACCGTCGCAGTGCCGTACCCCAGCCCCGCGACCTGCACCGGCAGCGTCGACAGCGGCACCCCCACCGCCGAGTAGCCGAGGAACACGATCAGCGCGAAGGGCAGCAGCATCGCGGTGACGCCGGCGGCGGGCAGGGCAGGGTCCATGGCCCTGCGCCTAGGCCCGCCGCCGGAAGGAAGCAAGGTCGAGGCCCCGCCTTCAAGCACTGGGCCTCGAGCTCCGCCAAGGGCAGGGCCCTTGGATCGCCTTCTCTTCAGCAAGCGGCCCGGCTCTTGCGGGTTCGGGCAGGGCCCGAGCTTCCTGCCCGCCTTGCCCTCGCCCCCCCCCCCGCGCACACTCCGCCCCTGCACAGCGCGAGTGGCCCAGACCGTGACCCCATCCCCCGACCGCCCGGCCGCCCGCCCCTGCCCCGCCCCGCCCCGCCTCGCGGCCCGATCCCCCCCGCCATGTCAGGCTTCTCGCTGCCGGCCCTGCAGGGTGCCGTCGCCTGGCTGTGGCTGCTGGCGGCACTCGGCGGCGCCATGGCCGTCACCGGCTCCCTGCTCAGCCTCGTCGTCACCCGACACATCGCCGTCCAGACCCGCCGCGTCGCCGAGACCCAGCTCTCCGAGGCCCAGGCCGCCGCCGCCCGCGCCCGCGCCGCCGCCGCCCAGGCCCGCCAGGAGCTCGCCGACACCCGCGCCCGCGACCAGGCCGGCGCCCTGCACGACGCCGAGGCCGCCCGCCGCCTCGCCCGCCTCTACCAGCCCTTCGCCCTCAACGACCGCCAGGAGGCCCACCTCGTCGCCCGCTGCCGCGACGCCGCCGGCGCCCGCTACGACGCCTCCGCCGACGGCGGCGACTCCCAGTCCTTCGAGTTCCTCCAGCGCCTGCGCCCGCTGCTCGCCCGCGCCGGCTGGGTCGAGGTCGACTGGACCGGCGACGCCGCCGCCCACACCGACCCGCCCCACGCCGCCCTCGGCGACACCGCCGCCCCCGCCGTGATCCTCCTCACCCACACGGGCGCAAGCACCTCCCTGCTCGACGCCGCCCGCACCCTGCGCACCGCCCTGCTCGACAGCGGCGTGCTCGCCACCCTGCAGTCCGCCGACTGGGACGCCTCGGACCCGTCCCCCGGCCACGCCCTGCGCGCCGACGTCGTCCACCTCGTCGTCAGCCGCCGCGCCTCCTAGGCCGGACAGGAAGGCAAACGCTTTCTTTTTCTGAAGAAAAAGAAGCAGAAAGACTTTGCACATGGGGTCCGCGTACCCCCGGCCGTCCCCGAGTCCTTGTGGGAAAAAGTTCTTCGGCTCTTTCTTTCAAGAAAGAACTGCTTCCTTCCCTGCCCACAAACCGAACCCGGCGCCGCCTCCCGCAAACCGCATCGTTCCTTTATGCCCGCAGGCCTAAGTCCACCGCACCATTCGGAGGGCTAGTGACCATGGCGGACATCATCGTGATCGTGCTGGGGACCGGGGGCATCCTGCTCATGGCCGCCTATGCCGCGCTGTGCGAGCGCATCTAACCATGTTCGACCTGATCCTCGGCGCGATCGTCTCCGCCGGCCTCCTCGTCTACCTGGTCTGGGCGCTCGTGCGCCCCGAAGACTTCTGAGGACACCGCAACCATGACCCTCATCGGCTGGGTGCAGATCGCCCTCGTCCTCACCCTCGTCTTCCTCTGCGCCGTCCCCCTCGGCCGCTACATCGCCGACGTCGTGCAGGGCGAGCGAACCCCCCTCTCCCCCGTCCTCGGCCCGGTCGAGCGCGGCTTCTACGCGCTCGCCGGCGTCGACGCCCGCGCGTCGATGGGCTGGAAGACCTACGCCACCGCCCTGGTCATGCTCCAGGCCGTGCACTTCCTCATCCTCTACCTGATGCTGCGCTTCCAGGACTACCTGCCGCTCAACCCCGCGGGCCAGTCCGGCCTCTCGCCGCGCCTCGCCTTCAACACCGCGATCTCCTTCGTCACCAACACCAACTGGCAGGCCTACGGCGGCGAGACCACGCTGTCCTACGGCAGCCAGATGTGGGGCCTGACCGTCCACAACTTCCTCTCCGCCGCCACCGGCATCGCCGCCGCCGTCATGGTCGCCCGCGCCTTCGCCGGCAGCGCGCTCAAGGAGCTCGGCAACTTCTGGGTCGACCTGACCCGCATCACCCTCTACGTGCTGCTGCCGATCTGCCTGCTCTACACCGTCTTCCTGATCGTCTCCGGCGTGCCCCAGACCCTGGCCGCCTACGTCGATGCGACCACCCTTGAGGGTGCCAAGCAGACCATCGCCCTGGGCCCTGTCGCCTTCCAGGAGGCGATCAAGATGCTCGGCACCAACGGCGGCGGCTTCTTCAACGTCAACTCCGCCCACCCCTTCGAGAACCCGACCGCGCTGACCAACCTCGTCGAGACCTGGTCCGAGATCGTCATCCCCTTCGCCCTGGCCGTCACCTTCGGCTGCATCGTCAAGGACCGCCGCCAGGGCTTCGCCCTGTTCTGGACCATGGCCATCCTGATGGTGAGCTTCGTGGTGCTCTGCTACGCGGCCGAGGCCGGCGGCAACCCGCTGCTGACCGCGCTGGGCATCGACCCCTCCATGGGCAACATGGAAGGCAAGGAGGTCCGCTTCGGCACCGCGATGTCCTCGCTGTTCGCCGTCACCACCACCGCCACCTCCGACGGCGCCGTCATCGCAATGCACGACAGCTTCACCCCGCTGGGCGGCATGATCCCGATGTTCCTGATCCAGCTTGGCGAGGTCGTCCCCGGCGGCGTCGGATCCGGCCTCTACGGCATCCTGGTATTCGCGCTGCTCGCCGTCTTCGTCGCCGGCCTCATGGTCGGACGCACCCCGGAGTACCTGGGCAAGAAGATCCAGGCACGCGAGATCAAGCTCGCCATGCTCGCCGTCCTGATCCTGCCGCTGTGCATCCTCTCCGGCACCGCGATCTCGCTCGTCACCACGAGCGGCCTCGGCTCCCTCGCCAACGCCGGCCCGCACGGCCTGTCCGAGATGCTCTACGCCTGGTCCAGCGCCACCGGGAACAACGGCAGCGCCTTCGCCGGCCTGTCCGCCGACACGCCGCTCCTCGACTACGGCCTCGGCGCCGCGATGCTGCTCGGCCGCTTCGCCTTCCTGATCCCCGTGCTCGCCATCGCCGGCTCGCTCGCCGCCAAGCCGAAACTGGCACCGTCCGCCGGCACCTTCCCGACCGACGGCCCGCTGTTCATCGGCCTGCTGATCGGCGTGATCCTGATCCTCGGCGGCCTGCAGTTCCTCCCCGCCCTCTCGCTCGGGCCACTCGCGGAACACTTCTCGATGCAGGCCGGGCAGACGTTCTGACACCGTAAAAAGCAAGGTTGAGGCTCCGCCTCAAACTCCGCCAAAGGCTCGCCTTTGGAAACCTCGACGAGGAAGACCCGGCGGAACCCCGGGCTTCCGCTTCCTTCAATGTTGGATTCTCAAGGCGAGCCTTGAGCGGAGGCCAGAGGCAGGGCCTCTGGCCTTGCCTTCCTCCCCGCCCCAGGCTCCCCAGCCCCCCGCAAGGACCCCTCGATGGCCCAGGCCAATGCCGACACGATCGCCCTGTTCGACGGAGCGATCCTCGTCCGCGCCACCCGCGACGCCTTCGCCAAGCTCGATCCCCGCCACCTGCGCCGCAACCCCGTGATCTTCGTCACCGAGGTCGTCGCCGCCCTGGTGACCGTGCTCGGCATGCGCAACCTGGCCACCGGCCAGCCCTGGGGCTTCGCCCTCGCCATCGCCCTCGGCCTCTGGCTGACGGTCCTGTTCGCGACCTTCGCCGAGGCCGTCGCCGAGGGCCGCGGCCGTGCCCGCGCCGAGAGCCTGCGCCGCTCGCGCTCGGACATGATGGCCAAGGTCATCCCCAGCGCCACCGACCGCGCGAGCATCCGCTCCGTCCCCGCCCCGGAACTCCGCAAGGGCATGCTGGTCCTGGTCGAGACCAACGACCTGATCCCCAGCGACGGCGAGATCGTCGACGGCATCGCCAGCGTCAACGAGAGCGCGATCACCGGCGAATCCGCCCCCGTGATCCGCGAGGCCGGCGGCGACCGCTCTGCGGTCACGGGCGGCACCCAGGTCGTCTCCGACTGGCTCGTCGTGCGCATCACCGCCGACCCCGGCTCGACCTTCATCGACCGCATGATCGCCCTCGTGGAAGGCGCCGAGCGCCGCAAGACGCCGAACGAGATCGCGCTCGACATCCTGCTCGCCGGCCTGACCATCATCTTCCTGATCGCCGTCGTCACCCTGGTCGGCCTGGCGCACTACTCCGGCACCGACCTGTCCGTGCCCGTGCTCGTGGCGCTGCTCGTCACCCTGATCCCCACGACCATCGGCGGCCTGCTCAGCGCCATCGGCATCGCCGGCATGGACCGCCTGATCCGCTTCAACGTGGTCGCCACCTCCGGCCGCGCCGTGGAGGCCGCCGGCGACGTCGACATGCTGCTGCTCGACAAGACCGGCACCATCACCTTCGGCAACCGCATGGCCGCCGGCCTCTACCCGGTCCCCGGCGTCGACGAGCGCACCCTGGCCGAGGCCGCCGCCATGGCCTCGCTCGGCGACGACACCCCCGAGGGCCGCTCCATCCTGACCTACGTGCGCGACCGTCACGCCTTCACCGCCGCCATGCCGCAGGGTGCGGAGGTCGTGGCCTTCTCCGCCAACACCCGCCTCTCCGGCCTCGACGCCGGCGGCCGGTCCTGGCGCAAGGGGGCCGTGGACTCCGTCCTCGCCATGACCGCCGCCACCGCCCAGGCCTTCGGCCCGCGCGACGGCGGCACCGCGACGGCCGCCGCCCCGCCGCAGGCCTTCACCGCCGCCGTCGACCGCGTCGCCCGCGCCGGCGGCACGCCGCTGGCGGTCACGTCCGAAGGCCGCCTGATGGGCGTCATCGAGCTCAAGGACATCGTCAAGCCCGGCATCCGCGAGCGCTTCGCCGCCCTGCGCCAGATGGGCATCCGCACGGTGATGATCACCGGCGACAACAAGGTGACGGCGGCTGCCATCGCCACCGAGGCCGGCGTCGACGACTTCCTCGCCCAGGCCACGCCGCAGGACAAGCTCGACTACATCCGCCGCGTCCAGGCCGAGGGCCGCCTGGTCGCCATGTGCGGCGACGGCACCAACGACGCCCCCGCCCTCGCCCAGGCCGACGTCGGCGTGGCCATGCAGACCGGCACCCAGGCCGCCCGCGAGGCCGGCAACATGGTCGACCTCGACAGCGACCCCACCAAGCTCATCGAGATCGTCGAGATCGGCAAGCAGCTCCTCATCACCCGCGGCAGCCTGACGACGTTCTCCATCGCCAATGACGTCTCCAAGTACTTCGCCATCCTGCCGGCCATCTTCGTCGTCACCTACCCCGGCCTGCAGGCGCTCAACATCATGCGCCTGCACTCCCCGCAGACCGCGATCCTCTCGGCCGTGATCTTCAACGCGCTCATCATCGTGGCGCTGGTGCCGCTCGCCCTGCGCGGCGTGAAGTTCACCCCCATCGGCGCCGCCGCCCTGCTGCGCCGCAACCTGCTGATCTACGGCCTGGGCGGCCTCGTCGCCCCGTTCGTCGGCATCAAGCTGATCGACCTCCTCCTCACCGTGCTGGGAATGAACTGATGATCCGCCACCTCCGCCCCGCCCTCGTCCTGGTCGTGCTGTTCACGGCCCTGACCGGCCTCGCCCTGCCGCTGGGCTTCGTGGGGATCGCCACCGCGGTCCTCCCCGGCCCCGCCGGCGGCAGCCTCGTCACCCGCAACGGCACCGTCGTCGGCTCCTCGCTGCTCGGCCAGGGCTTCACCCAGGACAAGTACCTCCAGGGCCGCCCCTCGGCCACCACGATGCAGGACCCCGCCCATCCCGACGACTCCACGAAGACCGTCCCCGCCCCCTACAACGCCGCCAACTCCTCGGCCTCCAACGCCGGCCCCACCTCCAAGGCCCTGGTCGACCGCGTCACCGCCGACCTCAAGACCGCCGGCGCCACCCCCGTCCCGGGCGACATGCTCACCACCTCGGCGAGCGGCCTCGACCCCGACATCTCCCCCGAGACCGCCGCCCGCCAGGTCGCGCGCATCGCCACCGCCCGCCACCTGCCCCCCGAGCAGGTCCAGGCCGCGATCGCCGCCCACACCAGCGGCCGCCTGCTCGGCATCATCGGCGAGCCCCGCGTCAACGTGCTGTCCGCCAACCTTGCCCTCGACGCCGCCCAGCCCTAGGCACGAGGGCATGCCCGCCAAGCAAGCAAGCAGGGCCGGAGGCTCCGCCTCTGGACTCCGCCAAAGGCTCGTCTTTGGAATCCCTTGCTCGAGGAAAGGGATCAAAGGGCCTCGGGCCCTTTGCGGGTTTGGGCAGGGCCCAACCTTGCCTGCTGCCTCCCGCCGCCCGCCCCACCCCTGATGCCCGAAGCCCCCCGCCCCGACCCCGACGCCCTGCTCGCCCTGGCCGCCGCCGAGGGCCGCGGCCGCCTCAAGGTGTTCCTCGGCTCCGCCCCCGGCGTCGGCAAGACCTGGGAGATGCTCGTCCAGGCCCGCCGCCGCCAGGCCGCCGGCACCGACGTCCTGGCCGGCGTGATCGAGACCCACGGCCGCGCCGGCACGATCGCCGAGGCCGAGGGCCTGCCCACCCTGCCGCTGCGCGACGTCGACTACCGCGGCCAGACCCTGCGCGAGTTCGACCTCGACGCCGCCCTCGCCCGCCGCCCCGCCCTCCTCCTCGTCGACGAGCTGGCCCACACCAACGCCCCTGGCAGCCGCCACGCGAAACGCTGGGAGGACGTCGCCGAGCTGGTCGCCGCCGGCCTGGAGGTCTGGGCCACGCTGAACGTCCAGCACCTGGAAAGCCTGAACGACGACGTCGCCCGCATCACCGGCGTGCGCGTCTCCGAGACGCTGCCCGACCACGTGCTCGACGCCGCCGACGAGATCGAGCTGATCGACGTCCCCCCCGCCGAGCTGCGCACCCGCCTCAAGGACGGCCGCATCTACGCCAGCGAGACCGCCGCGCGCGCGCTCGACGGCTTCTTCCGCGAGGGCAACCTTGCCTCCCTGCGCGAGCTGGCCCTGCGCCGCGCCGCCGCCCATGTCGACGGCGACGTCCGCGACTGGATGCGCCGCTCCGGCGTCACCGGCGCCTGGCCGTCGGGCGAGCGCGTCCTCGCCCTCGTCGGCCCCGACCTGGGCGCGTCCTCCGTCGTGCGCCGCGCCAAGCGCCTCGCCGAGGCCCTGCAGGCGCCGTGGACCGTGCTCCACGTCGAGCGCGCCACCTCGCTCCTCGTCGCCCGCCCGGCACTCGCCCTGGCCGCCCAGCTCGGCGCCGACCTCGACACCCGCATCGGCACCGACCTCGTCGCCATCACCCTGGCCGTCGCCCAGGAACGCAGCGTCACCCACCTCGTGCTCGGCCGCGGCCGGGCCCCGCTGTGGCGCCGCCTCACCGGCCGAACCATCGGCGCCGAGCTGCTGCAGCGTGCCCCCGAGCTGGCCCTCTACATCATCCCCGCCTCCGACGTCCCCCGCCCCCGCATGCCCCGCCGCCCGCGCGCGCCCTGGTGGAGCTGGGCCGCCGCCGCCGCCCTCATCGCGTCGATCACCGCCGCCGGCTGCGCGCTGCGCGACCTGGTGCCTGCCGAGGCGATGGGCATGATCTACCTCGCCGCCATCGTCGCCGGCGCCAGCGCCTGGGGCCTGCCCGCCGCCCTGGCCATGGCCGCCGCCAGCTTCCTCGCCTGGGACCTGTTCTTCATCCCGCCGCTCTACACGCTCAGCATCGGCAGCCCGCGCGACCTGATCGCGCTGGGCGTGTTCGCCCTGGTCGCCACCCTGGCCGGCACCCTCGCCGGCCGCGTCCGCGCCGAGTCCCAGGCCGCCCAGGCCCGCGTCGAGGGCCTGCGCCGCATCGCCGCCTTCAGCCGCCGCCTCGGCGAGGCCTCCGCCGAGCCCGACCTGCTGGCGGAGATCGCCCGCCAAGCCGCCGCCATCGCCGGCCGCGCCGTCGTCCTCGCCCCCGTCGGCTCCCTCCTCGCGGGCGACGACACCGACAACCGCGACCTCGCCATCCGCGCCACCGAGCCCCCCGCTCCGGTCAACCCCGCTCCGGTCAACCCCGCCCCGGTCAACCCCGCCCTGGCCACGC
Organism: uncultured Acetobacteraceae bacterium; assembly: GCA_964236315.1. Taxonomy (GTDB): domain Bacteria; phylum Pseudomonadota; class Alphaproteobacteria; order Acetobacterales; family Acetobacteraceae; genus CAXSEF01. Next base: position 12,372 of record CAXSER010000039.1, read on the forward strand.
CCGCCCCCGACACGTCCGACCCGAGCCCCCCCGCCCCGCACACCCCCAGCCCCGGCGCGATCGACGAGGGCGCCTGGGCCGCCGCCCGCTGGGCCTGGACCCGCGGCGAGCCGGCGGGGCAGGGCACCTCCACGCTCCCCGCCGCCTCCTGGCGCCTGCTGCCGCTGCACACCGTGCGCGGCACCCTCGGCGTCCTCGGCGTCCGCTCCCCAGCCCCGCTCGACGACACCGCCACCCAGACCCTCGGCGCGCTGGCCGACCAGGCCGCCATCGCCTGGGAGCGCGTGCTGCTCGCCAACGAGGCCGCCCGCACCACCGCCATGGAGGAGACCCAGCGCCTGCGCACCGCGCTGCTCGCCTCCCTCGGCCACGACCTGCGCACCCCGCTCGCCGGCATCCGCGGCGCCGCCGGCACCCTGCGCACCGCCTGGGACCACCTCGACGACCCCACCCGCGCCGACCTGCTCGACAGCATCGAGGAGGACGTCGGCCGCATGACCCGCTTCCTCGCCAACATCACCGAGCTGACCCGCCTCGAGTCCGGCCAGATCCGCCCCCGCCTCGCCCCCACCGATCTGGCCGACGTCCTCGACGCCGCCCTCGCCCGCATCCCCGGCGCCCCTCACGTCGCCATCCGCACCGCCGACCCCGCGCCCGCGGCCCTCGCCGACCCCGCCCTCCTGGAGCAGGTCCTCGTCAACCTCCTGGAGAACGCCGTGAAGTACTCGCCCGCCGGCAGCCTCACCCTGGTGCGCATCACCGCCGAGCCCGGCCTGGCCTGCCTCTCCGTCGCCGACGAGGGCATCGGCATTCCCGCCGACGACCTCCCCCACGTGTTCGACAGCTTCTTCCGCGCCCGCCGCGGCGACCGCGTCCCCCCCGGCACCGGCCTCGGCCTCGCGATCGCCCGCGGCCTGACCGAGGCCATGGGCGGCCGCATCGACGCGCGCAGCCCCCGCCCCGACACCCCCGCCGACGGCCTGCCCGGCACCGTCCTCACCCTCCGCCTCCCCGCCGCCCCCACGGCCTCGCCCCCG